>NZ_JBEXRZ010000001.1:0-134024 GCF_040613325.1 Streptomyces sp. NPDC006283
CGTTCGCCGCCTCTGAGGAGGCGTTCACCGTGTACGTCTTCGCGACATTGTCGGCGCTGTCGCCGTTCGGGAAGTCTTCCAGCGTGTAGACCGTCCCGTCGGGAGCGACGAGGGACACCACGAGGTCGCCGCGGTAGGTGTGCTTGATGTCCACACCGACCTTCAGCGCGGCCGGCGCGTTGCCCTCGATGCCGGTCACGGTGACGGGGGACTCCACCGTGGCGTTGTCGACGATCGTGACGTCGGCCGTGTTCTCGAAGTACCCGCCGGGCGGTGGGGTGGTCCCGCCGACCGCCTTCAGCGCGTCGACCTGGCCCTCACCGAAGAACGCGTTCTTTGCCGTCGTACCCGTGCACCTGCTGTCGGACGGGCAGGCGATGTCCGTGGCCTGCTCCGCCAGACGTGTCCTCAGCTGTGCGGGCGTGGCGGCCGGGTCGGTGCTCGCCAGCAGCGCCGCCACACCCGCGACATGCGGGGAGGCCATCGACGTGCCGTTCATGTTCCCGTACTTGCCGCCGGGAATCGTCGAGTAGACGCCGTACGCGCCGTCGCCGCCCGGGGCCGCGACATCGATGATGTCGCGCCCGAGGTTGGAGTACGACGCCTTCACGTTGCCGTTGCCCATCGCCGCCACGGTCACCACGCCCGGCAGCTCGGTCGGGATGTCGATGCAGGCGTTGGTGATGGTGCGGGTGACCGGCGTCGAGTCGTTCGGGCTGGAGGTGTCGGTCCGCTTGTTCGCCAGGTCGTAGTTCGAGTTGCCCGCCGCGGCGACCTGCAGCGAGCCCTTGCCCTCCGCGTACTCCTGCGCGCGACGCACACCCTCGATGATGGCCGCCTGGTCCACGTTGTCCGGGCAGTTGAACATCCACGGGTCCGTGTAATAGCTGTTGTTGGTGACCTTGAAACCGTGGTCGCCCGCCCACATGAAGCCGCAGATGGTGTTCTCGGCGAAGAACATGCTGGTGCTCGGCTCGGCGATCCGCACGGACGAGATCTTCACGCCGGGTGCGACGCCGATGACGCCCTTGCCGTTCTTGGCCGCCGCGATGGTGCCCGCCACATGCGTGCCGTGCGTGCCGACGTCACGCCAGGCGCCGGTCCGGGTGTCCGCCTTGCCGTAGGCGCAGGAGACGGAGTCGGCCGCGTTGAAGTTGGGCGCGATGTCCTGGTGCAGGTCGTCGACGCCGGTGTCGAGCACGCCCACCTTGACGGACGGGGAACCGGTGGTGACGGCCCACGCCTTGTCGGCGTTGATCCGCGTCATGTCCCAGCGGTTGGTCTCGGTGAGGGTGGTGGGGGACTGCGGGGGAGTGGCGGGGAGCGCCGGGTTGTACGCGTCGGCCGGCACGTCCGAGGTCCGGGTGGCGCCGACCTGCTGGACACCGCCGACACCGCGCATGGTGGCGGCGAAGGTGCCGGAGGCGGAGTGCGCGACGACGACGCCGATCGCGTCGTAGTGGGCGAACACCGTGCCGCCGTTGGCCGTGACCGCGCTCCGCACGGCCGAGGTGTCGCCGGGCGCGGTGATGACCAGATACGCGCGGGTGCCCGCGGCCCAGGCGGCGGGTGCGGCGGGTGCGGTGGCCGCGGCCGGAGTGCCGCGGTCGGCTGCGTCGACCGCGCCGGCGGGAGCGGCGAACGCGACGGCCGCGCCGAGGGCGGCGCCGATGACGAGGGACCGTCTGAGGCGGCGGGACATGCCGCCGGCTATGAGGGGGGTTGGCAAGACATCCTCCGAGAGCCCGGTGCGCTGGTGGCGCCGGCCGGGCTGTTGGTCGAACGGGGTCGACGCAAGATCTCAGACGATGGCCTGAGGTGGGAAGAGCCCAAGTCCCCACAAGTCGGCTCGCCCGGCAAGTGGTTGAGTCTGTTCCGCATCGAGGGGCACCGGACCCGGCGCTTTCGCCTCCGAGCGCTGCCCACAAATGCCTCGTCCCTGCATGAGCGTCACCGCTAGGCTCGTCGCACCGGGACCGCGCGGTCCCGCAGGTTGCGGAGCCGTGGCAGAGCGGCCCATTGCGCTCGGTGTGGGGGAGGTCCTCCTCACGCCGATTGACGGGGGTCCGGGCGGACCTGCCCTCCCCGTCCGCGGGTTCGAATCCCGCCGGCGCCGCAGCTGAAGCACGTGTGATCCAGTCAGCAGGACGGTGCCACCAACCCCGCCTCGTAGGCGAGGATCACGAGTTGTACCCGGTCACGGGCGTCGAGCTTGGCGAGCAGACGGGTCAAATAGGTTTTGGCGGTGGTAACGCTGATGCAGAGCTGGTCGGCGATCTCGGCGTTGGACAGGCCCTTGCCGACCAGGGTGAGCACTTCACGTTCCCGGTTGGTGATGCCGTCAAGTCGCGTCTGTCGTGAGGGCGTCGCTGTGGGGCGGGCGGCGAACTCCTTGATGAGCCTGCGGGTGACGCTCGGTGCGATGAGGGCGTCCCCGGCGGCGACGGTACGTACTGCGGCGAGGATGTCGTCCAGAGCCATGTCCTTGACCAGGAAGCCGGATGCGCCGGCGCGCAGCGCTCCGTAGACGTAGTCGTCGTCGTCAAAGGTCGTCAGGACGACAACGCGTGCGGTGCTGGTGCCGGTGGTGATGATCCGGGTGGCCTCGATGCCGTCCATGCCGGGCATCCGGATGTCCATCACCACCACGTCGGGGGAAAGTTCCCCGGTCAGCCGGACCGCTTCGGCGCCGTCTTGGGCCTCGCCCACGACCTGGACGTCCGCGGTGTCGGTGATGACCATCTGCAGGGCGGCGCGGATCAGGGGCTGGTCGTCGGCGAGTACCACGCGGATGGTCATCGGGCTCCGGCCTTCGCTTCGGGTTCGGTCCCTGCCGCTGTCGGTGCCGGCAGCCGGGCGGCCACCCGGAAGCCGCCTCCTGGACGCGGCCCGGCGGTGAAGCGGCCGTCCAGCAGGGCGACCCGCTCCCGCATACCGGCCAAGCCGAATCCCGTGTCCGCGTTCTTCACGTTCGTGTCGCCGCCCTTTCCCCGGTCGACGACCTCGACGACGAGTTCGTCCTCGAGGTATTCGACTGCCACCCGACAGCGATCAGCAGCCGCGTGTCGCACGACGTTGGTCACCGCCTCCTGGACGATTCGGAAGGCCGCGAGGTCGATGTCCGTGGGGAGTGGGCGGCGTTCACCCTGCCACCTCACTTCCACGCGGACACCGGCGGCCGTGGTCGTCGCGGCGAGCCGTTCCAGATCCGCCAGCCCGACGGCCGGCCGCAGAGGAGCCTGTGTGCGCCGCTGGTCGTGGTCGGCCGGTTCCTGATCCCGGGAGGCGGATTCCTGTTCTTGGTCGGCCTGCCGCAGTGCGCCCAGCATCCGTCGCAGTCCCGCCAGCGTCTCCCGCCCCACGTGCTCCACGGTGATCATCGCCTCGCGGGCCCTGGCCGGCTGTGTCTCCATCACTCGGGCCGCGGCTCCGGCCTGCAGGGCGATGATGCCGATGCTGTGGGCGACCGTGTCGTGCATCTCGCGGGCGATGCGCAGCCGTTCGGCGGTGACGGCCTGGGCGGCGGCCCGGGCATGCAACTCCGCGGTGTGGGCACGGGCCTGGTGCACCGAGTTGCCGATGAGCCAGGCGATGACGACCGTCAGGGCGACGAACGGTTCGGAGGCGGTGCCGGATTCCGTTCCCGTGGCCCACCGCAGGGCGGCATATCCGGCGAGTACGCCCAGCGCCCAGGCGGCCGCGGTGATCCCGGTACGCCGGGCCCGGGTGGCCGCGAGGTAACAGAGGACGACATCCACCCCCAGAAACTGCAGGGGCGGAACTTCGTCCTGCCGCCAGGCCACCGACGAGACGACCGTGCCGACCATCACCAGACCGTACGCCACCGCCGTCCGGCGGCGCAGCAGCGCACTGCCGGTCAGGACCACCACGAAGGCGAGGGCGAGCAACGCCTGTGCCGTCAGCGAGTCAAGGCCGTCCCGGGGATAACTGAGGGAGTACTCACGCCGGGGCGGCATCAGGACGTACTCGACGATGGGCTGCACCGCTGCCACGACCCACACCAGCGCCGTCCACAGGCCCGGTGGTATGCGCTTGAGCATCGGCAACGGTGGAGGTGGGGAGGCGGGCATGCGGAGATCGTACGTGTGTACGCGCAACGGGGCATCGGCCTGCGGTCGTACAACCAGGGTCGACACCCGCGCCCGGCGATTGTCAGCACCGGTTTGACGACGCGTGGGGGCGGCGCACGGCACCGTGGGCTCCGTGATCGAAGTCAACGAACTCACGAAGCGATACGGCGGCACGACAGCCGTCAAAAACCTGACCTTCACCGTGCGCCCCGGCCAAGTGACCGGATTCCTCGGGCCGAACGGCGCCGGCAAGAGCACCACGCTCCGGATGATCCTCGGCCTGCACGAGCCCAGCAGCGGAACGGTCACCATGGACGGCCGGCCCTTCCGTGACCGCCCTCGCGGCCTGCGCCGTGTCGGCTCCCTCCTCGATGCGCACGATGTGCACGGCGGGCGCCGTGCCGCGGCGCATCTGTCGGCGCTGGCGCGCAGCAACCGCATCCCGCGGCGCCGGGTCGACGAAGTGCTGCAGGAGGTCGGTCTCGCCGAGGTCGCGCGGCGCCGCATCGACGGATTCTCGCTCGGCATGAAACAACGACTCGGCATCGCGTCCGCCCTGCTCGGCGACCCGCCTGTCCTGCTCTTCGACGAGCCGCTCAACGGTCTGGACCCAGAAGGGGTGAAGTGGGTGCGTGAGATGTTCAGGCGGCTCGCCGCCGAAGGCCGCACCGTGTTCGTCTCCAGCCATCTGATGTCGGAGATGGAGCACACCGCCGATCAGCTGATCGTCATCGGCGGTGGCGAGCTGCTGGCGGCGGAGAGCCTCGCGGAGTTCCCGGCCCGCGGCGCCCGGCAGAGCGTCCACGTGGCCACACCCGCCGCGACCGCCCTGAAGGATCTGCTGACGGCCGAGGGCGCGGCCGTGCAAGCGGAGGGAGAGCAGCTCACGGTGAACGGCCTGACTGCGGTGCGGATCGGCGAGCTCGCCCGACGGCACGGTCTCCCGCTGCACGAGCTCAGTACCCGGTCCGCCTCGCTGGAGGAGGCCTTCATGGAGCTCACCGCCGACCGTGTCCAGTTCCCCGGAGGAGAGCCCCGATGACCTCGATCACCCCCACGACCACGGCCCTGCCCACCGGCGAACGCGCCGCCCACGAACCCCGCGCCCGCTTCGGCGACCTGGTTGCCGCCGAGTGGCTCAAGCACCGGTCGCTGCGCTCCACCTGGATCGCCTACGGGGCCACCGCCCTGGCCGTCATCGGCTTCAACGCAGGCACCGCTTATGACACGTACAGCCACTGGACGTCGCAGGCGTCGAAGGACCGAGCAGCCTTCGTCAGCGACGGGATCGCGCTGCAGCATGCGTTCACCGCGAACGCGGCCCTGCTCATGGCCCTCGCCCTCAGCGCCATCGGCGCCCTGGTGATCGTCGGGGAGTACAGCACGGGCACCGTCCGGACGACGTTCGCGGCCGTACCGGCCCGCCGCTCGGTGATGGCGGCCAAGGCGGTTGTCGTCACCGTGGTCACGACCGTCTTCGGCATGGCCGTCGCCGGGGTCTCGTTCGCTTTGACGCAGGCCATTCTCGATCGCCGGGACGCGGGCATTTCCATCGGCGACCCAGGGTCCTTCCGTGTCGTCCTGGCCTCAGCCCTCCTCGCGCCGGTGTGCGCGCTGGCCGGCCTTGCGCTCGGCGCCGTCATCCGACACACCGCTTCCACCATGATCACCTCGGTGGTGGTCGTCCTCGTACTGCCGCTGTTCCTGAACGACGGACGTCACTGGTCGGCGGTCGCCGGGCACACCCTTCCCTACCGTGCGTGGCTCCGGCTCGTCGATGTCAACTACTCACCCGCCGCCTTCCCGTGGGGCACCGGCGGAGCCTGGACCGTCTACGCGGTGTGGGCGTGCGCCGCCTGTGCGATCGCCGTCGTCAGCGTCCACCGGCGGGACCAGTGAATGGTCGGAGTCGGAGGGGCGGCGATCACAACCGGCCGCCCCGCCCCTCCGAACGCCGGACGTCTCAACTCCTGTCGCCCGCCCCGGTGCCCACCGCGTCGACGAGTTCCGCCAGCGCCGCCGCGAGGGCGCTCAGGCCGGGGCCTGCCGGGCCGCCGGGCTCGGTCATGTAGACGTCTCGGCGTATCTCGATCATCAGCGCGCCGATCCGCCGGTCCCTGCCGTAATGCTTCAACGGCACGTACGCACCCGCGAACGGGCTGTCCAGGCCCGTCCCGCCGAAGCCCGCGAACGCCTCCTGAGCGGCGGCAACCAGCTCCGGCGGGGTGTGGAACGAGTCCGTGCCCAGGCAGATCGGAGGCCGCGGACCGTCGCCATGGAGCTCGTACGGCAGCTGCTCGGTCGGGTACGAGTGCACATCGACGACAACAGCCCGCCCGACGGCGTCGAGCCGCTCGTCCACAGCCGCCGTCATCGCGGCAGCGTACGGGTGGAAGTACCGGTCGATCAGCGGCTGGCCGTCGAACCCCGCGCCACGCAGATCCTCCCGGTGCGTCGTCCGCGTGTAGACCGCGCCCATGCCGACGGCAAGCATCTCCTCACGCTCGTCGGGGAAGCGCTCGGGGTCGACGACCAGCCGGGACAGCTGATTGACGAACCGCCAGGGTGCGACCCGCGCCCGCCCGGCCGCCTCGGCCGCGACCTCGGCGGTGTGCGCGTCGGTGATGTGGTCCAACTCCAGCTCGAGCGCCGCGTCGTCGAGCACGATGCCGCCGCGGGCGTGCGCGGGTATCGCCCGGGACGAGTGCGGCACGTGCAGGACGACGGGGGAGTCGGGAGCGCCGGGGAAGAGCCGGAAGGACCCTGAGGTGTCGTTCACGCGGAGTTCCTCGCTGTGGTGTGGATCGAACTCGGGGAGGCAGCCCGCCTCCCCGCCAGGTGGTCGGGTCTTCCCGCGAAGCGCGAGCGATCTTGCGAAAACTCTAACGGGAGGGTCTGACACCGGTCCGAACTCCGCACCTCGCGGACACCCCCTCGATCTTCCCGAGCACCGCCTTGATCGAGCTGGGCACCACCCTGACTGCGCCGTGCGCGCTCCCGGTAGCGTGCCTCGCATGATGCGCAGCCAGCGAACCGGCCCGCAGCCGGCCTCCGCACCGACGACCGACGAGGACGGCGTACGACTGCCGCGCCTGCGCTTCAAGGACGTGGTCGTGCGCGGTGCCGTGCACGGGGTTGCCGCCGTGGTGCTGCTGGCCGTCGGCTCGCTGCTCGTCGCCGACCACCACGACCGCGAGACGTTCGTGGCCGTGATCGGCGGGTTCTCCATGGTCGGTGCGGGTGTCTGCCTCGTGTTCGGCGGGTTCTTCTGGGCCGTGTCCGGGCGAGACGTCCGGCGGTGGCGCGACTGGCGCACCATCAAGGGCCAGACGGAGGGCGTCACCGTCATGGGACCGGCTCTCGTCCGCACGGGCGTCCTCGCCCTCGTCCTCTTCCCCGGCGCCTACGGCCTCTACCACCTGATCGACATCGCGCCGTACGACAGCTTCCTCTACGGGTCCTGACCTGCTGCGTCCCCCGGCTGCTCGGTCGACCGGCCGGCCTCCGCGTACGAACGGAACGCCTCGTTCGTCAGGCGCAGTTCGGGCAGACACGACTGCAGAACTGCTGCCGACGGCGCGAAGATACTCGCCGGCAGCGCGTTCAGCTCGCACCACTCCCATCGGACGATCTTGTCCGGCTCCCTGACGACTGCCGTCCCAGTGACCCGCTCGACATACGCGGCAGCGGTCACGTGCGGGATGCTCGCGCCCGTGTCGACCAGCACCGCACCGATCCGCACATCGGCGGCGTCCGCGAGCAGCCCGGTCTCCTCGGCCAGTTCTCGGACGGCGGTCTCCTCGAACACCTCGCCGGCGTCCACCTTCCCGCCGGGCAGTTCCCATCGCCCGTCGTGCCCGAGCCCCAGCAGCACCCGCTGCCGCTCGTCACGGACGACGACACCCACTCCGATGAGCCCGTTGGGCGAGGGGTGCGCGCGCTCAGGGCGGGAAGGACGACCGCGAGCCATGCACGAACCTCCGCATCCCTCGGTGCCGACGCTCGACGCCGAGGGCTCGATCATGCCCCACTCGCGAGTCCTCGTTCGCCGCGTCATCAGGCTGACGGCTGCGCGCCACCACAACTCCGCTGTCAGGGCTCCGTGCCCCAGCGTCGCGCGATCGCCTTGAGACGATCGAGTTCTCGTTGTGCCGCGGTCGGATGGGCAAGGTCGAGGGCCATCTCGGCGCGGGCGGTGACGTAGAGGACGTCCTCGCGGGTGGCCGCGTCGAGGCAGACGGCCCGGAGGCGGCGAGCCGTAACGCTCAGGGAGACCGCGATGTGAAAGAGCCCATCCCTCAGGCCCTGAGGGAGCACCTGGGGCAGTGTGTCCTTGGCATAGTCGCGCGCCTGCCCGTCCGCCTCGCAGGGACGGGGCGACGAGGGAGCCCAGAGCAGGCCGGCTTCCCGGGCCTCCTCATACATGTCGGCCACCAAGGCGCGCGCGGTGACGAGATCGCTCTCGGCGGCGGCCGCTCGGGCCGACTCCAGCCAGGAGCGCAGACGGGCCCGAACCTGGGGGTCCTCACCCGTCCGGGCGTCAAGATAGCTGGACCACACATCGAACGCCTTGCTCAACTCGCCATCCAGCATGGCCTGGTACACGTCCGGCACTCAGCCGCCTCTCACCCGTCGGACCGTCCCGGCGTGGACGGCGGCGGTACACGATAGGACGGTCGTGGGGCGGATGCCCGTGAATTACCTGCCGTTCGGGAACTTGCTTGGGTGAGGCCGGGCTGCCCGGGGGTCGGTGCGGGCCCTGCGCCGGGCCCGCACCGACCCGCTGCGGGCAGGCGCGGGGCCTGGAACGCCACTCGTTCAAGGTCGAGGCCACCGTGCCCCGTTGGCGTCCACCGACCGGCACCGACTCGTTCGCGACGTATCGCCGTCCACCCCATCTGGGTCAGGCGTCGCGCTGTCCGTGGGACATGAGTGCGTTCAGCTTTGCGGCTTGCATGGCGGTAACGTCACGGACGTAGCGGCCGGCAGCTACGGCTGCCGCCACGACCAGGAGGTGGAGAAGAAGATTCAGCCACGCTTCCGGCGGGACCTCGTAGCGCCGGTTGTTGCTCGAGCCGATGTAGCTGTTGTTGAGCAAATTGGGCCAGGGATCCAGAAGTTGGGCCATGTCAGAAACGTGGTCAGCCACAGAACCCACCAGACGTTCACCGTTCGCGGCGTGGCGTGGTCACCCTGGGATCCGGTCGGGGCGGAGGCGTGCCAGATTTCGTCGGCGATCCGCTTGGGGATGACAAGGTTGCCGAGGGGGATGAGCCAGCCGAGCACTGACATGGCGGGCGATACCCTAGGCGCCCGGGCTCGAATGCTCGGCTGTGGATCGCGCGTGGGTGAACCACAGTATCCAGCACACCACGCGCGCATCAGGCGATCGACCTCACCGGTCGTGAAGACCGGACGCAGACCCTGCGGGCGTGCCAACTCCAGTGCAGACAGCCGTTCCAGGACACCGGCGATCCTCGACTCCAGTGTGTCGAGGCGCTGCTGGTCGGCCTTGAGCGCGCGGGCGAAGTTCTCGAACAAGTTGCCGGGGTCGCTCTGGGCGTGCTCGACGGCCTGGAGGACGACGACCCGACGCTTCAGCGCAATGGCCAGGGCGGCGAGTTCGAGGTGGGCGCGGAAGGTCGAACATCGATCCCGAGCCGTGCGGGTCGGGGTGATCGCCCGGGAACCGGGTCGTCCGGCCCGCGGGCCCGGGGTCGTCGCCCGTTCCGTGCCGCGGAACAGGATCCCAGCGGCGCTCATGGGACACCGGCTCAGCGGGCCATCCAACGGTCCATCTCCCGTGCCCGTGCGTCCAAGGCTGTGACGACGGCGGCTGACGTGGTCCGGGGTTGGCCGGGAACCTGGATGTCGCGCTGAACACCACCGAACTCACGGCCTGCCCCCGGTTCGGGCATCTCCACTGCGATTCCCGCGCGCCGTGCGAGCGCGACCGCCGTCGCCACGAACCCTTCGGAGAGAGCGAGGATCACGGAATGACTCGTCCGGCAGTGCCAGGCGACCAATCCGCGTGTGAACTCGTCGTACACGTCCGGATCGACCTCAAGTACGTCCGGATCGCCCCAGTACTTTCCCTGGCCGATTCCCGAAGGCAGCTTGAGTTCCGCCTCGAAGACCTCGACCTGCCGCAGGAAGAGACGGCCGGCGCCGTTCGACGGATTCCACAACGTCTCGTCATCCATGTCGAAGTACATGCTCATCGCCGATTCCCCCCGCACAGTCGCTTTGCGCAGGATAGAAGATCACGCGGTCGTGGTCACCTGGGAAAGGGGCGCCTCGATGGGGCACAGGCTTGGTTGCCCGGGGCGGCCGGACGAGTGGCCGGTCGCGGAGCGCCGTGGATGTGCGGGGTCGGTGAACCCTGGCCCTCTGGTCACCGGCCCGCCACGCACGCTCGGTGACGCCCGTGGCCGTGGATCTGGAACTGTCCGCCTGCATGGTGCGTGAATGCACCCCCACCTGTTGCGCGGTGCAGCGTGCTCATGGGGGTCAGGCGAGACGTCATGCCCTGGGCCCGACGCCGCGTTCGTGTGACCACCGATCCCCACCACCTGATCTTTGTGGCTTCTGCCAGTACGGGCCTGCGGCCGCGTGTGGAGAGACTGCCAGGTGTCCGGGCGAGGACAGGACACCACGACGGAGGAGTACGCGATGAGCGCGCAGCAGACGTACGACGAGATCGGTGAGGCGTTCGAGGGCTTCAAGGCCCTGCCGCTGGCCCAGTACGTGGAAGCGCCCAGCTTCCTACGCATGGTTGGGGACGTCACAGGCAAGAAGGTGATCGACCTTGCCTGCGGTACCGGCTTCTACAGCCGTGAGCTGAAACGGCGCGGCGCGGCGGACGTGTTCGGCGTCGACATCTCCGGGGAGATGATCCGCGCCGCGGAAGGCATCGAGCAGGCCGACCCGCTGGGTGTGCGCTACGAGGTCGGCGACGTGGCCGACCTGTCGCCGGCGGAGGAGCCGTTCGACGTGGCGACCGCGGTGATGCTGCTCAACTACGCGGAAAGCGTCGCCGAATTCGAGCACCTGTGTCGCAAGGTGCACGAGAGCCTCAAGAGCGGCGGCGAGTTCTTCATGCTGCACCAGACGCCGGACTACGACTTCTCCGGGCCGTCGCCGCGCCCGTACGGGTTCCTCACCGAGCTGACGGGCGAAGAGTCCGGCACCGGACCCCGGGTGAAGGTCACCGCGTTGTTGGAGCAGGCGCCGATCTCGTTCACCAGCGGCCTGGCTCGCCGCGAGGTGTTCGAGACGTGCCTGGCCAAGGCGGGGTTCAGCGAGATCACGTGGGTGCCGACCGAGGTGTCTCCCGCCGGGATCGACGCGTACGGTGACGAGTTCTGGGCGGACTACCGGGCCAACCCGGCGTTCGAGATGCTGCACTGCCGCGCCTGACGGCCGATGGACATTCCGAGGCCCCGACCCCTTGGATGGTGCCCGGATCAGGACCGGGCTGCCCAGGGGGCGACGCCGGCGGCACCGGCCCCACGCCGGGCCGGTGCGCCGGCCCGGTGCTGGTCCCACGTAGCAGGCGACTGTCCCGAGCCGAGCTGGTCGGCAAGCCAGTCCGCCCTTGGGCCAAGGCGTTGTCGTCAGCCTGTCAGCCCGCCCGCTGCGAGCCGGTCGCGCACATCGTCGATCAGCCCCGTGCTCAAGCCATGTGCCTGCGTGAGCAGTTCCTGGAAGGCGCTCAGGCGGCGGAAGGTTTCCGCATAGACGGCCTGCTCCTCCAGCGGCAGTTGGAGCACCTGGAGTCGTCGGATGTCCACGCGTGACGAACTGGAGGCGTGCGTGCCGGCCTGGCGGCCGTTGGCGGGGGCGCGAAGACATCCGGCAAGGAAGTCGGCGTCCAGCTTCTCGGGATCCATCCGCAGTACGTAGAGCTGGGGTCCGAGCGCCAGAGGGGGCCCCTGATGTACCCACGCGCGGAACGCGCGGACCACCCCGGCCACCACGACGTCGCCCTCCTCGGCCACGGTGTGCTCGACGTCGGTTGCCACCGCCCCGCTGGGTGTGCCGTCCATGAGCAGGTCGGGAACGGACAGCAGAGGAACGCCCTCGCCCCGCACCGAACCGGTCGGCTGCTGTCCGGCCCGCAGCGTCAAGGCGCCGGCCTTGACCAGGTCGCCGACGGTGACAGCTGTGCGTGACTCACCCTGCTCGAAGTCCAGCTTCGACAGGAGCTGCGTCAGCTGGGTGAGTTCGCCCAGTGCCCCTGACAGCTCGTCCCACGAAGCCGCGAGCTCGACGCCGCTCGTCTCTGTGCCGGAAGCGGTGTAGCGGCCAGGTGTGACGTCGACTTCGTCGTCCAGCAGATCGAGCAGCGGGACGCGTACGGCGCCCTCCGGCAGCTTCGCTCCAGGTCTGTCGAGCTCTGTGACGGCTCCCAGTACGAACGACGACAACGCCTCCCAGTCCGGACCACTTTCACGCGCCCCTGGTCGGCCGAACCGGGTCGCGTCGACAAGGAGTGCGTCCTGGGTGACCGGCCCTGCAGCCGCCCCTTCCCCTGCAGTACGCAACACCCACAGCTGAAGTGAGACGCTGTGCGGTTGTGCGCACCCGGGTGGCAGTGCCACGACCGCCCGGAGCAGGCCGGTCCGCAGCAGGGAACCCCTGATGCGGCGGCCCGCCTTGCGCGAGGCGACTGCCGGCGGCAGGACGACCACGGCTGCGCCGCCCGGCCTCAGATGGGCCACCAGGTGCTGCACCCAGGCCAGTTCCGGCTCGGTCCGCGGCGGCAGCCCGTGAGTCCAGCGCTGGTCCGTGGCCAGTTCCTCGTAACCCCAGTCCCGCTCGTTGAAGGGCGGATTGCACAGCGCGACGTCCGCGCGCAACCCTGCGAACGGGTCGTCGCGCAAGGCGTCCGCCGTGGCGATCTCCGCGCGTACGTCACGCCCTTCGGTGGTGAAGCCGAGCCGGGCGGAGGCGAGGGCGGCGAGAGCCGTGTCCTTCTCGCAGCCCAGCAGCGCCAGGTCCGGTCCGCTGTACTCCTCGGCGGCGGCAGCCACCAGGTGCCCTGTGCCGCAGGCCGGGTCGAAGACCGTGAGCCCGCCCTCGTCGTGCCCGGTGCGGGTCCCCAGTGCGAGCCTGGCCATCAGTGACGCGAGCGCGGGTGGGGTGGTGCTCAGCTGGCGGACGTGGGTGTCCAGCCAACGCTGCAACAGGAACTCGAACGTCTCCCGCTGTCCTTCCGCGCGGCCCAGCCGGGCCGCGTCGCCGACGAGGTCGACGGCCGGTGCCGTGAGTCCCGCGCCGGCTGTACGTGACCGGGGGCTGCGCATGCGGCGTGCCGCCTCGGCGATGGCTAGGCCCGATTCGTCGCGAGTGCCCAGAGCCTCGAAGCGCGGCCACAGCAGTTCACGTCCCCCGACGTCGTCGAGCTTCCCGTGATCACGCAGCCACTGCTCCACTTCGGACAGCGAGAACTGCGGGCTGACGTCGGTGCCCCCGATCCGGGACGGGAAAGAGTCGTGGCGGCGGCGCCAGTTGCTCACGGCCGCGCGTCCCACTCCCGCAATCCGGGCGATCTCGGCCAGGCTGACGGGTACAGCGTTGGGTGTGCTCATCTGGGAGGCTCCGGGTTCATCGGGCCACCGGGTTGGTCGGCGGTCCCGGCAGCCGTAGTAATGCCCAGGCTACTACGATGATTGACTTTGTTCACAGGCTAGATCCGTGATGCCGCTGTGTGGGAAGTGTGGAGGATGGGGAATCTGCAGACCTTCGTGCCAGGAATGGTGCTGTGTGACCGATACGAACTCGTTTCGGTGCTCGGGCGCGGCGTGATGGGCCAGGTCTGGCAGGCGCGGGACCTCTCCCTCGAACGACCGGTCGCGGTCAAGACTGTCGCCGCCGAACTGCTTGCCGTACCCAGCAGCCGCGAGGCGGCGCTGGCCCGCTTCCACCGGGAGGCCCGAGCAGCCGCCCGCCTTGACCACCCCAACATCACCACGGTTCACGACGCCTCGATCACCGATGACACCTGCTGCCTGGTGATGCAGCTGGTCGACGGCACCACGCTGGAGCACCTCTTCGACCAGCAGGACGGCGGACGGTTCGACGTGCCGACAGCCGCCGCGGTCGCCGCCCAACTGTGCTCCGGGCTGTCCGCCGCTCACGCCGCCAACCTGGTGCACCGCGACCTCAAGCACAGAACGTCATGGTCCGACGCGACGGTGTCGTCAAGATCCTCGACTTCGGCCTGGTGAAATCGCTGGTCGACGCCGACCCACGCCTGACCATGACCGGCGAGGGTATCGGCAACATCCTGTGCGCTTCACCGGAACTGCTCGCGGGGCACGGCCGGATCGACGGCCGCAGCGACCTCTACGCGGTCGGTTGCCTCCTCCATCACATGCTCACGGGTGCACCCCCCTTCAACGTCTCCCAGCCGGCCCGCCTCGCGTCGTGCCACCTCGGCGAGACCCCGCCGAAGATCAGCGAAACACGCATGGATGTTCCAGTACCGCTCCAGGCGCTGGTGACGTCGCTGCTCGCCAAGAGCCCGGACGACCGCCCCTCCACCGCCACCGAGGTGTACGCCGCCCTCGGCCCGTTCCTTCCCGCGTCCGATCCGGCGCTCGCCACCCGTCGAGGACTGCCCGAAGACCCATGCCGTCCCTTCCTCGTCCCGCAGGGGCCGAGGCCCCTGTGATCGGTGAGAGGATGGCCGTCGCAGGCCGGGCGCACCGCACCGCCCCGGTCATAGGGGTGTGACGGGCGCCGCCGGCGCCAGAAGTGGGGACGGGCGCGATGCGGCGAAGCCTTGGGCGGTACGAGCTCACGCACGAGCTGGGCCGGGGCGGCATGGGCGTCGTCTGGGCGGCGCGCGACCGCGACCAGGGCGGTCACGAGGTCGCTCTCAAACTGTTGGCTCCCCAGGGGTACGGCTCCGAGCTCACCATCCTGGAACGCCGTTTCCTGCGCGAGGCCCGCCTCACCGGCCGTCTCGCCCACCGCGGCATACCCGCCGTCCTCGACCATGGCAGCCACGACGGCGAGCTGTACCTCGTCATGGAGATCGTGGACGGCCGTGCCCTCGACGCCGTCCTCAAGAACGAGGGCCCGATGGCGATCGGCCGCGCCGCAGGGATCGCACAAACCGTCGCCGATGTCCTTGCCTACGCCCATGGACAGGGCGTCGTGCACCGCGACCTCAACCCCGCCCGTCGACTCAACCCACGAGACCTTCCCACTGGATCACGGCTTCCACGAGACCGACCAGGGCACCCGATACACCATCGGCCTGCTGGTACGAACCGAGATCATCGACCGCGTGCGCCAGTTGAACCATCAGGCATACGCCGACGAAGTCCACCTCGGGCTGCATAAGAAGGCGACCAAGCACCCTGACATGCCCCCGCCTTCCGCAGAAGTGATCAAGAAGCGGAAGGAGCAGTTGGCTGCGCGAGGTGGGTCGGATTTCGGTGAGGGCGCCGAGGGCGCCCTCTTCTGAGTTGACGCGCATGACACCGGGCTCGTCACGTAAAACCCAAGTGATCTGAGGAGCCCGTTGTTCCGTTCCTGCTCGGCATCACTTTACGCCGAGTGCCAAAAACGTCGACCACCCGCCTCGGCCGACTCGCAGCACCGGCATGTCGCTAGCGATCTTTGAATCCCGTACGTACACGACGTCCCGGCCAGCGGCCACCTCCACGCAGTCGCCGCCGCCCGAGCCGCTGTAGCTGCTCTTGAACCAGCGCAGGCCGTCCTCGCCGCCGGTCACCCGTTCCACGCTCATGTCTCTCCCACCAACCGTTCGATGAGCCGCGCAGACTCGCCGCCGTTCAGAGCCTGCGATCGCAGCTTGCCATACCGCAAGCCGAAGGCGCTCACCTCTGCGGGATCACTGACGACACATCCAACCTCTTGGGACTCGATGTATCCAAGGTGCTGGTGATCCTTCGTCTCCAGCATCACGAACGGGCCGTTCAAGCCGGAGTGGAACCCTGAGCCTGTCGGCATGACCTGGACCGCGACGTTCCGCAATGCGCCGACGTCCAGAAGCCGTTGCCACTGCCCGCGCATAACCTCCGCATCGCCCACCGGATTACGCAGCGCCTCCTCGCTCACGATGAACGACAGCTCCGCCAGTGGCACACGCGTCAGCAGCTTCTGGCGGCTCAGCCGAGCCTCCGCGTGCTGGTCGACGATCTCCTCGCTCAGCGGCGGGCAGTGGCCCGCGAACACCGCCCGCGCATACGCCTCCGTCTGCAACAACCCCGGTACCAGCAGCGGATCGTACGAGAAGCGGCTCACGACCTCCGCCTCGATCAGCGCGAAGTTGCGGAAGAACTGCGGCAACTTCGCCCGGTCCACCTCGTCCTGGAGGACCTCCAGCACACCCCGCGCCTCCAGCACCCGGTCCGCCGCCGTCGTGAACGTCGCCTTCGCCGGCCGACGCCCCTGCTCCACCGACGCGACCTGCTCCAGCGAGTAGCCGATTGCCTCACCGAGCGCCTGCTGGTTCAACCCGGCCCGCTTCCGCAGGTGCTGGAGAAGCCGCCCGTACGCCGACCACGCCCCCGGCAGGTCGCTGTGCTCCTCCCTTGTCTTCGCCGTGCGACTGATTCGCCCGTCCCGCACCGCCCTCACGCCCTTCCGTCCCCGAGTGCACCCCGCTCGCACCGCAGCGCACGCAACCCAACCCGCGCCCGGCCAAGGTTCAACTCGACCGGCGATCCCCGGGACACGCCCCCGCACCCGTACAACGCCCGTACACATGCCGCCGACCCCGTACTCCGGACGCCTCCCACCCGCACGCCCCGAAGCCCGTACGGTCATCGCCCGAGGTCACGCCGTTCGTTCGACCCGCCCAGGGCGTCGATCGCCTTCACGATCAGGGCGCGTGCCGTGGCCCCGTACACAGCCATGCTCCGCAGCTCCTCGAACACCGTCAGGTACTGGGCGATCTCCGCAGGCTGTGTGATTCGGACCTGGGCGGAGACCAGCTCGACGAAGACCAACTCGTCGTCGTACATGTGGAACGTCTCGCGCGGCCACTGCTTACGCTCGGCGACGCCATGGGGATGACCCCCAGGAACACCGCCGGCAGCGCGCCCACCGTGAGGAGGCAGCCGAGCCGGCCGGCCATGGCATCCGGATCTCCGACCCGGTGACCCTGGAGCATCTCCACCGGCATGGGGACAGATCGCGCGTCCGGCCCGAGGGCGAGGGCCCAGCGGCAGATCGTCGGGCAGAACTACTACCTGCAGATAGTGCGCAGTCAGCCGTGATTAAGATCAGGGCATGTCGATTCGACAGCAGGCTGCGCCGCCACGGCCACTCACGGTCGGCGACGTCGTGGCCGCCCATTCGCGGGATCTGGGGGAGTGGACGGTTGCGCAGATAGTCCGACTCGACGCCGATTCACAGACGGCGGCCGTGCTTGAGTTGGACTGGTCCGGCCCCGAGCCGTCATCCGTGGCCGACCTCGGCGACGTCGCCCCGCTCAGACTCACCCATCACTCATGGAACGGGGCACTGTCGTTCTGCAACCAGGAATGGGTTCTGCCCCGCAGTCACAAGCTCGTCGGAGCGATGCCCTTGCTCCATGACGAATCGGCGAACTGCTGGACCTCCGGATGGCGTCTGGGCGAGCAACTCGCCCGGCAGCGGCGGTGGGACGGGGGCATCCATGAGGACCCGAGCGCAGCCTGGAAGGCGGAGTACACCGGAGAGACGGTCAACGAATTCCTCAGCCGACCGACACCACCACGATCAGAGGTCACACAGCTGACGATCAGGGACATCGACTCCCTCGACTGCGCTCAGCTCGTCCAGCGTTTCCCTGGGTTGACCTGGCTCCATATGTACGGGCGCCTCGGCCTTCTCTCAGCCGCGGGTGAGCTGAACAGGCTGGCCTCTCTCCGGGGGATCCGCATTGTCGACCTGTTCGGGATGACCAGTGAAGACCATCTTCGACCGCAGTGCGTGCCAGAGCTGGAATCACTGAACCTCTACAGCATCCCTGCCGATTACGCCGCGGCCATGCGCAGCACCTGGCGACCCGAGATCCCAGCAGGCACCTACGTCTCTGTCCTCCGGGCGCGCAAGCCTGAATGGGTCAGGGAGAACCGGAACAACCCGTTGCGCGACTGGGACGGTCGGGAACAGATCAGCCCGACCATCCACAAGAGGGCTGTCACTCAGTACAAGGCGACACGGAAGGCGATCCTTCTGGAGTTCGCTGAAGGACCCGCGGACGGTCGATCGACACGCATTGAGGAGATCGGACGTGCCTTCGGTGAGGCGTTCAACCAGCTTGACCACCGATCGGGCTTCATCGAGACCGTCGAACGCGAAGAGCTCTTCGCAGCCCTCGACCACATCGTGAACGAGGCCGAATCACTCCACGGCCCTGGCCTCGAAGACGCCCGAGACAGCCTCATCTCCGGGGTGGAGTCCGTCCGAGACTGGTAGCGAGGAACGCGTCCGCCGAGGTGGCAGAGCCTCCAAGTCGCAGCCCGAAGTCTCAGAAGGGGGCGGCGTTGGCGACGATCTCCGCCAACCCGTCCGCGGACTCGGAGGTAAGACGGTAGAACCCCTGGAGGCTGATCGAGCGTTCGAGGCGGCCGTCCACCACGTGTTTCAGATTGCGGGTTTGGCCCCGGCGGTTGCGCCAGGCGAGCCTCGACAGAAGATCACCGGGGATCGCCATGTCGAAGCGTACCGGTGTCGCGTCGACGTGCACGGCCGCGGCGCCGCAGCCGTCGGCACCCAGCATCGCCCAGTCGTCGTGTCCGGGGAACGCCGGGTCCTGCCAGGTCGCGGCGCTGGTGCCGCAGCAGCCGCGCCGTCCGATGTCGATCACTCGCATCCGGGACACCACCTGCACGACACACCGGTTGACGTGCAGCGCGTACACCTCGTCCCCGGCACGGGCACCCGACCAGGCCGGCAGGGAGGAATGGACGCCGCTGAAGGCGACCGGCGGCCGCGTGCCCACGCGCCCCGACTTACGAAGGGCACGGCACGTGTCATGGGTCCACAAGACGGTGTATGCATCGGACATGCTTCGATACTAGGAACGAGCACTGACAGTCTTCCGTGGGAAAGCGCCTGTCCCGCAACAGGGCCCCGCTGCCGGCTTCGCCTCGACAGGTACGTGCCGACGTGCACCTCTGGGCAATCCGGCATGGCAGAAATCAGGTCCGGCTGAGACCGCCCGCCGGTCGACGTACCATCGGGCGTGACCGCCAACGCACCTGCCGCGCCGCCCCCGAGCGACCCTGACTGGCCATGCTGCGGACATGGATCCGATACGTCAGCCGACGCCGCGGGCTGCCGCGGCCGCCGGGTCGCCCAGTATGCCGAGTGCCTGGCCCACCTCGGCGAGGCATACCGCTCCGCCTATCTGGCCGGTCTGCAGCCGGGTGCCGATCTCGACCTCCGCGGCACCCGGTTGACCGAGGAGCTGCTCAATGAGCTTCTTGCCCGATTGCGGGACCCCGCGACAGACCGGCTCCGCTTCGGCAAAGTCTCCTTCGGCAGGGCGGAGTTCGCCGGCGACGCGCGGTTTGACGGGGCGGAGTTCGGCGACGAAGCCGGGTTCGCCGGGGCCAAGTTCGTCGGTGACGCCCGCTTTCTCGGGGCGCAGTTCAAGGGGACCGCCTGGTTCAGCGCGGTGGAGTTCTGCGACGACGCGGGCTTTCCCAGGGCAAAGTTCGGCGGCGACGCGAGGTTCGACGGGGCGAGGTTCCACGAGCAGGCCCGATTTCGGTGGGTGGAGTTCGGCGGCGACGCGGAGTTCAATCAGGCGGCGTTCGGACGCGACGCCAGGTTCAGCGGGGCGAGGTTCGGTGGTGACGCGCGTTTCCTCGGGGCGAAGTTCCAAGGCAACGCTTGGTTCGACAGGGCAGTCTTCGGACACGCTTCAGCGGTGGGCCCGCTCGTGTGCGAAGGAGAACTGATCCTGTCCGAGGCGGTGTTCGGGGTCGCCGTGACCATCGAGGCGGCGACGGCAGCCTTGACCTGTCGTCGGACGCGATGGGCCTCCACCGCGGCGCTGCGCCTGCGGTACGCGGGCGTGGATCTGAGTGACGCGGTCCTGGAATACCCGCTGAGCGTCGTTGCCCGGTCATGGCCGTTCGCCGTGATCGGCGAGGACGTGGCCGGGCAGCGCCTGACGGACCCCCGCGTGCGCGTCCACTCGGTGCAGGGGGTGGACGCCGCGCATCTGGTGCTCACCGATGTCGACCTCACCGAGTGCCGCTTCGCCGGAACCGTCCACCTCGACCAGTTGCGGATGGAGGGGCGTTGCGTCCTGGCGACCACCCCTTCCGGCATACGACGGCGCGGCTGGTGGCCGGTGCGCTGGACGCCGCGCAGGACACTGGCGGAAGAGCATCACTGGCGTGCCGCCCGCGACACTGCCGCGGACGGCTGGACACCTGCGGACGGGGAGAACGCGTTGGAGCCGGCCGCGCTCGCCGCGGTGTACCGGCAGCTGCGCAAGGCATCCGAGGACGGCAAGAACGAGCCCGGCGCCGCCGACTTCTACTACGGTGAGATGGAGATGCGCCGCCACGACCCCGACACCCCCCGGGCCGAGCGGGGCCTGCTCGCTCTGTACTGGGCGGTGTCCGGGTACGGTCTGCGGGCCTCGCGTGCCCTCGGATGGCTCTTGCTGGCCATGATCGCCACCGTGGCCGTCATGATGCTCTGGGGCTTGCCGAAGGCCAGTCCGAAACCCGAAAGCACTGGCACCGTCACCGGCCGAAGCATCACGCTGAGGACCGACACGCCTGCTCCGGTCAATCCCGACGGACCGTACCGGAAGCGACTGACGGCCGAACGGTTCGAAAGGTCACTGCGGGTGGTCATCAACTCGGTGGTGTTCCGCAGCAGCGGCCAGGACCTGACCACCATGGGCACGTACACCGAGATGGCCTCCCGGCTCTCGGAACCGGTCCTGCTTGGTCTCGCCGTCCTCGCCGTCCGCGGCCGCGTCAAGCGGTAGCCGAACGGAACACGGAGACGTCCCACCTCGGACGATCACCGTGACCCGGGGCGGCGATTCGGACGGCGGCCAGGTGGTGTCAAGCAAGGGCTGCCCGCCACCGGTAGTGGCCGAGCCGCGTCGGAAGATGTGTCGTACCCCAAGAGAACGGACGCGACGCCCGCCCGCGCGAGCCCGGTCCTATGGAAACACCGGACCGCCAGGGAGCGCCCGGCCGCCGAAAACCCCGTCGAGTCCCGTGCACCGCCCGCCTACCCTTGCCGCATGTCCCACTCGAAGACCTCGTACGTCTGCCTGCCCTGCCGGGTCTCGTACAAGCAGCCCTACGACCGGGACAGGCCGCAACGCGTCTGCCCCCGCTGCGCGGAGCCGCTGATCCACGTGGGGTCCGCGTTCGCGGCGCCCCGACGCCGGGACACCGCGGCCTGGCGGACGCTGTCCGTCCTCCTGCACGCGGGCGTCCGCTTCCACATGGGCTGCAGCTGTGGGCCCGGCTACCGTCCGCGCACCTTGCGCGAGGTGCGCGAGCGGATGACGTACGCCGAGCGCACCGGCGAGCCGATCGCCACCGCACTCGCACGCCCCGATTGTCCATGACGGCCAACTCCGCCTTCATGCGGCTCGTGACACCGCCGGCCACCCCCATCGACGCCCGCGGAAACTGGACCGCGGCCGAGAACGCGCTCGGCACGCCGCTACCCGCCGACTACAAGCACCTGGTCGAGACGTACGGATGGGGTGAGTTCTGCGACTACCTCAATCTCCACACACCCTTCGGTACGCACGAGCACATCCGCCTCGAATGGCAGCGCGGCACGCCGTCCGGTACGCCCGAGAGGGATCGGGAGCGCTACCCGTACCCGCTCCATCCGGCTCCGGGCGGGCTGCTGGTCTGGGGCACCACCATCGACGCCGACCGGCTCTGCTGGCTCACCGAAGGGGCACCAGTAGGTTGGCCCGTCGTGGTGTGGAGCCGCGACGGCTGGTACGAGACCCACCCCATGGGCACGGCGGCGTTCGTCGAGGCCTGGGCGGGGGCACGTCTCGAAACCCGGCTGCTCGCGGACATGGAGCCGGACTTGGCCCCGTGGTTCAACGCGTTCCGGCCCCGCACGCACCGCTGCCTCCGTCTCTCCGATGGGCCGTACGCGCACGATCGGCGCCTGGCGATCCTCCGGGATGCTCTGGCGCCGACCGTGGACCGGGGCAGTTGGCGGACGGACGACGGCGACCTCGGCCAGGACCACTTCGCGACAGCCGACACCGACTGGCTGCTCACGTACGACATGTCGCGCCCGCACCAGATCCGCATCTCGTTCCCGCCGGAGGACAGTGCGGCGGCCCGGCGTTGCCTCTTCGCCGCCGTCCGGCGCATGGGCTGCGAGGTGGTCCGGATCAGCGCCTCGGACGGCACGCCACTGTCGGCTTGGAGCGCTTCCGCCGACGAGGACGCGTAGGCACCGCCAAGTCATCCCGTCCGAAACGTATTTGCGTCGAGCCGTCGCCCGCATGGGACCGCACGGCGGGAGGAAGCGATATGCCGGACGGTATTACCCCTTACGCGAAAGCTCAGAAACAACTCAACTGATAACGGATGGGTTACGGGACCTGTAGGCGCCTGTGGGCTACAGCTGAAACGTGATCTGCTCTTGATCGGAATGGGTGGGGGTTTGACCGACCTCCGTCCGTATTGGATTCCCAAATGGGGGAAAAATGAAGCGCGCTGCAGTTGCAGTCGTTGCCATGTGTGCCGTTGCTGCCGTGACTCCGGGAGTGGCCCACGCGGAGTCTCCGGACCCGGCCCCCGCCGATGTCTGTTCCGGCGGATGGACGACCGACATCTACGCTCAGTCGAAGAAGCACCTGGGCAATGGTGAGAAGTACAAGGACGGCCCCGGTGGGACCATGATCCTCACGCGGATCAAATCGGGCTCCGCTTCGACCAAGATAACGGCCGGCGGGGGAGTAAGCGTCAGCGGGATCGTGGCGGAGGCGAAGATCGAGGTGAGCCGAGAGTCGGTCAAGGAGATCTCCTGGGAGACGCAGCACCAGTACCGGCGCAACATCACCCGCAACAAGTACGGGAACGCGCAGTACGGCTCGTGGGGCCACAACGTCAAGTGGCAGAAGTACTACCAGCTGCCCAACTGCCGGAAGACCCAGATCTCGTACGGGACGGCCGAAATCGCCAATCAGACCGTCGGCTTCCGGTACTGGGAGACGAGTTCCTGATGGCCACACGGCGTGCAGTGCTCGCCGCGGCCGTCGTCCTGTGCGCGGGTCTGACCGCCGCCTGTACCGACAAGGACGGTCCGGACGAACCGAATGTCCCGGACAGTTCCGCGTCCAGCGTCGCGCCGCCGTCCCAGGAACCGCTGGTCGCACCCGAGGTGGACCCCGGATTCAAGGAGATTCTCTCCGAAGGGCCTCAACGCGGCGTCCGGCAATTCGGCACGATCGAACTGCCGAAGGGTGAATCCTGGGTCAAGGTGAACTGCATTTCGGTCTCGAAATCGGTTCAGCTCGACCTTTCTCTGGAAACCATCGGAGAATTCTCGGTGGGGTGCTCCGGGGTGGATGTGGAGAGGAACGCGAACCAGCTCAATCTGGCTTCGGCGCGAAAGCTTCACTTCACCGTGTCGACGGAGGAGTCCGTTCGCTGGTACGTCAGCGTCCAGGTCCCCATGAAGTGACTGCAGGGCCGGTTCGCCGGCTGCCGAGTGGCTGATCGTCAGGGGCCCGGTACCGTACCGGGCCCCTGGCTGCGACCGGAAGGTGCGGCCAGGAGCGTGCGGCGATCGCCGAGCCGGGTCGAGCCCGTCGGGGCCTGCCAAGCGGGAGAGACTCGCTTGTCCACTCCAACCCGAGTGCCCATACGGCTGACGGCCGGCGCTTGCTCACTCCTCTTCACCGCGTTCTTCGCCGTTAAGTGCGGCGCGATTCGCCCAGAGCGCCGCTCCAACCCCCACCACCACCGCACCCGCAGCAGCTTTGCGGCCCGCCTCTGCGGCTGCGTTCTTCAATTGCCCAGGGTCACGGGCGGCGTCCCACCATCGCGTCGTCTCCAATGAATGTTGACCGGACTCAATTCCGAGCAGCTTGTGGAACTCGTCGACGGTGATGCCGACACGGTTGATCGAGCCCACCACAGCCCGGTGTGCGGGCAAGTGCAGCAGCACATTCGAGTTGGCCGTGCCGGCAGCCGCATGCATGCGTGCCATCAGGTGCTCAATTTTCTGGGAGACGAGTTCCCGCCGCCTTTGCCGGTCAACAGCCAGCGCGCGCCGAAGCCTTTCCAGCTCGTCCGGCGACTTGTCCATCGCCCGCTCCAGTCGCAGCATGTCGAGCGCGCCCTGCAGTTCGAAGCAACGAGCCAGAACGATGAGCAATCCCCGGACCTCGGACTCCGCTTCCTTGGCCGTCTTGGCGAGATCACCGATCTTGGTCGAGCCCTCCATCCTCTCCGCCAGTGCGTCGAGTCGACGCAGCACCCACCCCAGGGCGTCCGTGATCGTGTGGGTTCTGCCCTGCACGGTCGACCACGTGTCGTCGTCGACCCGCCCCACCACTTCCAGAACGGCCACGGCGGACTCGATGTCGCTGCCCGCTCCGAACATCTTTCCCAACTCGGCGTCCTTCTGGGCGCGGATCACGTCGTCGACCTTCTTGTCGATCGCCGCGAGATGGCTCTTGATCTCGCTCATCTCATGCTGGAGCGCGAGCTGCGCCATGACCCCCGCGGCACCGGAAAGAATCGCCGGGTTGGTCAGGAGCGAGCCGGGTCCGTCCGCGACCTGGAGCCATGACTTGATTGAGCCCGGTTTCCCCACCATGGCATGGCTGATGCCTGGCAACTTGCTCTCCATCAGCCCGTACTTCTTGTAAAGATGCGCGGACTCCTCGGTCAGCTTCAACCAGCGACCTGAATGGGCGGCGATCTCGGAACCTGCTTGTGCGACGACAGCTCCGATACGGAGGAGAGCTGCGAGTCTTGGCCCTACGAGGTCCTTCGACAACGACAACAGCCCCTCCGAGGCGAGGAAGTGCTCGACATCCGTCGGGTCCCCGATGACCGTAAGTCCATCGCCGTCACTGATCAGCTGAACCTTGTTGTCCATCGCCCGCTCCCTGTAGTGACTCCCCCGCAGCTGAAAGTAGTTGGGGTGAGCGGCGCAGGAGCCTCGATCATCGGAGGACGTCGGCCCCTGTCCGGCCCCCGGCCCCCCAGCCGCGGCTGCACTCTCAACTGCGAAGAGCCGGTCATCTCCAGCCCGTCCCTTGTGAACTTAGTGCATGAACAGCATACTGGCGCAAGTCGACGTTTCCCGTGCCCGATCGGAACTCGTTCCCGGGTCTCCTCCTGCGAGGTTCCATGCTCGACCACCGTCTCGTGCAGACAGCCGTGATCGGTCACAAGAACTCGGATCATCCGGTCATCCTGCCGATGGAGGCTTGGGAACTGGACAGATGGCGGAAGGCCCATCCCACCTACACCTACTGGTGCGGCCTGCAACTCGGCGGCTGCGGTGGCGAACTGAGCGACCGCCGCTACACCACCAAGGTGTGCCACTTCGCCCACCACCGGACCGCACCGGTCTGTCACCGACAGAACAACGGTGAATCGAGCGCCGACCACCTCTTCATCAAACGGGGCGTGCAGAACCTGCTCGGCAAGCGGAAACTGCGCGGCCAGGTGAAGACACAGGACCTCGGCACCGGACCCGGCGACGCGGTCGACGTGCACCTGCCCGACAGCCGACGCCGACTGCGCTTCCAACTCAGCTCGGTCGACTACCGCACCTGGCGGCGAGCCGACGACGAACTCGCCGAGGACGCCGACGACATCGACTGGATCTTCGCCGGCGAGGGACCGATCACCCAGCACTTCCTCGGCCGCCGCGGCTACTGCCTCAGGGTGCGCTGCGAAACGGCGGGCGGTGAGCGACGCGTCCACATCGGCGCCGAGGGACGGGACCGCAAGGTGTCCTGGACTCCCCTGGAGGACTGCCTGCTGACGCCCACCGGCATCGTTACGCCCGACACGGAGCGGATCCACCTGTCCCGCCCCCGTCCCACGCCGGCCGCGTTCCCCCTCCTGGAGGGGCTTGTCTTCGCACCCGCCCCGCACGCCGCCGTGCCGGACGACTCTCCCTTCGTGGCGGACGACCGACTGCTGCTCGCGGCTGACCTCAAACCGGCGGGCAGCCCCATCGTCCGGGGACTGATCTCGCTCCCGCTCCACACCGGTGAGCCGCCGCACGATCACGTCTATCGCGTCACCGGCGCGGCACGGCTGCTGGTCGGCGAGGAGACCGACGGCTGGGCGGTCGAAGTCAAGAAGTACGTGCGGCTCAACGCGCACGATGCCCAGAAGACCGGGTTGTGGACGCCGCCGGCGGCCCCTGCCCCGGTGGTTCCCGTGCCTCGCAAGCCCGAACTCATTGCGCCTGAGCCGCAGCGAAAGTCCGAGCCCGCCCGGAACGCGGCGTCCGCTCCGGTCGACCAAGCCCCGGTCGCCCCTGCGGTGCTCACCCGGCCCGAACTGGTGACGGCATTGCGTGACGCCCTTGCCCAGCACGCCCGTCTTCAGTCCACGACCACATGGGAAACGCTGGTACGTACCGTCAGCCCCGCCCTCGCGAACTTTTCCGACACGGGGCGGATGGACCTGCTGGTCGCTGTCGACACCCCGCTGCGGGAGCACGTGCCGGTCCTCTCCGCGCTCATCCGGGACAACGGGCAGCGGCCCCTTCCGTACCTGTCCCGCGTGCTGTCCGAACTCGGTGTGCCGCACGTGTCCTCGACGGTCCACATCAGGCGATGGGCCGTCGTCGAGACCGACCGGGCCTTCGCTGCCTACGGCGTCCCGTCGCGCGCCATGCCGCCACGGCTGTCCCTCCTGCCGACGCAGCCGGTGACGAACCGGCCGACGACAGCGATCAGGCAGGTGCCATCGTCGAGGTCGCTCGGCCTGACCCAACTCCAGCGCCCGAGCGCCCGGCAGCAGATACCGCAGCGGCACCGTGCGGTTCGCACGGCGCCCGACACCGCGACGGTGCGACGCCTGCGTTCGCTGGTAGCGACGCTGGAAGGCCTGCTGCCGGCTCTGGGCAAGGCAGCGCGGAAGAAGGCCCGCAAGGCTCTCGTCTCACCCCAGGACTGGCTCGCGGTCCACGACGGTGCGGTGCCCCCCAAGTGGCAGGGAGCCGCTATCACCGGTCGGACGGCCGCGTCCTACGTCAGGCCGGTCGAGCGAGCGCTGGAGGCGGCGCGGGAGGCTGTCCGACAGGCCGAACGCGACCGCGAAAGGCAGGCGGCGAAACGGAAGGCCAAGGTCGAGCGGGCTCAGCAGCCGGTCGAAGTGGTGCGTGCGAAGCCGCCTGCCGAGGGCCGAGCGACCGCCCCGCCGAACGACCCCGTCGCCCGGCTGAGAAGGCAGCTCAGCGGCGTGGCGGCAGCAGGCGGCACGGTGATGACGGAAAACCTGGACACCGGTGCCTCGGGGGCCGCCAACGCCCGCCACCTGCTCGGCCTGGTGGACAGAAGGGTCACCACAGATGTGGCCATGCTCTCCGCGCTCGTCACCGATAGGGACGGTGGGCCCCCACCCTTCTTCCGGGCGCTCCTCACGGCTGCCGGCCTGGCCGTACCGCAAACCGACGTGGCCCTGCTGATGGTGTGGAAGAGGGAGCAGCAACGCGCCCACGCCGCCTACGCCACCCCGCCGCGTCCGCTGCCTGCCCGTCTCGTCCCGCAAGCCGCGGCGGTGAACGAACGCACCGGCGGATGAGCGGTGCTGCGCGCCCCGTCATGCAGCGAAGTCGACCGGAGCGCGGTTCACATCGGCCGGCGAACCTGCCGGTGCCGACGGCGCGGGGAGTTGTTGTCGGCCGCCACCTGGTCGACCGGTCGGAGCGGAGAGAGCGCAGTCACCGAGGCGATGTGCGACTGCCGCGGGCGCTCAGTGCGCGGATCGGCCCGATCAGCGTCCGGTAGACCGGACGCACCACGCGGCCGGGAAGATAGCGGTGGCGTTCCTCCTTCCAGACTCGCGCCCTCCCGTGCCCCGCCAGGGGCGACCACCGGTCGGTGACCGGGGGCTCGGAAGTGTGGAACTCGACGCGACAGAGGTGCTTGATGTTGACGTAGCCGTACTGGCCGGGGCTGACCAGCCGCACCGGGGCGCCGTGGTCACTGTCCAGCGGCTGCCCGTCGAGACGGTCGGCGATGAGCACGTCGTCGGCCAAGGCGTCCTCGAGGAGCACGACCGACCGGTATCCGTCGAGACCCTCGAAGGAGACGTGGCTGACCGGCGCGTCCGCCCCGAGCAGCGGCTCCACCCGGGTCCGGTAGAGGGTATTGAACGGGACCCCTTCCCACAGCAGGTCGGTGGCCGACCACCCGGCGACACAGTGGAAGTCGGCCCGGACCTCTTGCCGTGGCAGCTCCGCGATGTCGGTCACGGACAGGGTGACGGCCTCGGCGAGCGCCCCACAAAGCTCGATCACCGGGTCGGCGGGCACAGGGGGAGCCGGGCGATGCAGGTGCGTGCCGAACCGAGGGAAACCGTCGACGGCACGTTGGCCGGGGGGAAGCGTCATGTCGCTGCTCCGTTGCGCGTGAAGTGAACCGGACAGGCCTTGCGTCGGCGACCTGGTGTGGCAGCCTTCGCAGTTTCCTTGTGGTGCTCGGGACCCGGCGGTGGAGAGCGGTGCGACCGATCCATCGCGTCGCCCCCTGGCGCGTTGTACGGTGGCGTACATCCCGAGACTATTCCGTTGTACGGAACCGCACAACGCGGTGGGGAGTGAGGTGAGGCACAGAATGGGCGCGTTGCGTACACCGCGCGAGCGGTGGATCGAAGAGGGGCTGCGGGCGTTGGCCGCCGGTGGCGTGGACGCCGTGCGCGTCGAGTCCCTGGCCAAGGCGCTCGGCGTGACCAAGGGTGGGTTCTACGGCTACTTCGCCGACCGTGGCGCACTGCTGTCAGAAATACTGGACGCCTGGGAGCGCGAGTGCGTCGACGACGTCTTCGCCCGCGTCGAGCAGGAGGGGGGCGACGTGCTGGACAAGGTCCGGCTGGCCGGACAGCTCACCTTCTCCGGCGACCGTCTGCTCCCCATCGACCTGGCCGTCCGCGACTGGGCCCGTCGCGACCCGACGGTCGCCGACCGCCTGCGCCGCGTGGACAACCGGCGCATACAGTTGCTGCGAGACGCGATCAGCACCTTCTGCCCCGACCCGGACGAGGTGGAGGCCCGCAGCCTCCTCGCCTTCTGTATGGCCATCGGCAGCCACTTCCTCGCCGCCGACCATCCCGGCCGCACGCGCGCCCAGGTCAAGGCCCGCGCCGGTGATCTCCTCCTCAATCGCTCGCCCGACAATCCGCCCGACAACCGGTGAGCGACGGGCGGTCGTCCTCGGCCCGAGTGACACGGCCACGCGGCCGTGTTCGGGGAGGACGCGCCCGAGTCCACAACTGCGTCAGTTGTCCAGGCGGACCGGCATGAGCAGTGAGTACGTGCTCTCGTCGTCGGGACGGCCGATCCCGAAGGGGGCTGTGGGCGCGCCGATCCCGAAGCGGGCTGTGGGCGCGCCGAGTTCGAGGATCAGGCGGTCGCGGGCTCCGGCGGCCAGCGCATCGAGCAGGAGCTCGCGGTCGACTGCGATCTGGTTCTCGTCATCGTCCCGTGGGCGTACCAGCGGCAGCCGGCCGACGGGTTTACCCCGGCCGGACCAGCACACCGGCGCGCTCGTGAACCGCAGGGTGCTGACGCATCGTGTGCGGGGACGTGATGGCCGCGCCGACGCAACTCGGCGCTGAGATCGCAGTACGACCAGCGGTGCGGCCCCGCGCGCGCGTTGTCCTGCAGGGCGTCGACCACGGCGTCCAGCGCCTGCTCTACTCCGGCGTGTCCTTCCGTATCTCTCTCCCCGTGCCGGTGTTCGGTGTTGAGCCGGGCCAGAACATATGCGCCCCTACCTACGTCCGAGGGGGTGTACGTCAAAGGTTTTGCATCAGGTTGTGAACTCTGTTCTCGCGTAGCATACTGAGGCTGACCGGTGGTCGCTGCCGACTGTGCGTCCTGAGCGGGACCGGTGTGCGTACCCACATCGGCCTCCCGATGCCGGACCACGGCCTGTTCCGGGCTGGCCGACTCTCGTCCGCAACCTCCCTGGAGTTCACCATGCGTGTCATCCGCACCACCTCTGCCGTCGCTTTGCTGCTCGCCGGGCTCACGGCCTGCGGCCCGACCGCCGAGAGCGGTGCGGACGGCAAGCCCGCCGCGCCCGCGGCCCCTGCCGCCAAGACGCCTGCCACCAGCTCCGCCCCGTCGGCTTCGGAACCCTCCGCCACGGCAGGCGCCACCGCCGCCCTGCCGGACATGGTGGGCAAGGGGCTGCAGAGCGCCCAGGACGAGGCGCAGGCCGCCGGCTTCTACCTCCTCACGTCGCACGACGCGCTCGGGCGAGGCCGAAACCAGATTCTCGACAGGGGCTGGAAGGTCTGCTCCCAGGCGCCTGCGCCCGGCACCCACTCGACCGACGTGAAGGTCGACTTCGGCACGGTCAAGCTCGAGGAGAAGTGCCCCGCGGGCGGAGACCAGGGTGAACCGGAAAAGGTCGGCTCCACCATGCCCGACTTCGTCGGCAAGGCGGTCAAGGTCGCCCGTCAGGCGCTCGACAGCTCAACGAGCATCACCGTCAACGACGTGTCCGGCCAGGACCGCATGGTGCTCGTGGAGTCGAACTGGCAGGTCTGCTCGACCGACCCGGCGGCCGGCGTGAAGCTCGACGGGCAGCCGGTGACGATCGGGGCGGTCAAGTTCGGCGAGAGCTGCTGAACCCTTGACCGGCGCTGGGGCGCATCGCTGCGCCGCACGCGTCACCGCGGCGACCCCGAACAGGCTCCGTCGGACGGCAAGGCGGTCACCAGCCGACGTGTGCGCTGATCCACCTGGCGAGGGTCTTCGTCGTCCGCGGGCGGGTAGGTCGGGGCCGCAGCCGAGCGGGGTGAAGGCAGCCCAATAGCCCTGGAGCGATGTGAACGCGGAGCACGATCGGTCCCCCTCTCGCCTGTGTACGAGCAGGAGATCGATCGTGCAAGGTCACGCCGGCCGCTTGCCGTGCTGGAAGAGAGCTGCTTCGATCTGGTCAGGCCGCACGCCGGCAGCCTGGGCGCAGTCATGGACGATGGACAGGTACTGCACGTACTGCGGAGTGGTCCAACCGCGTTCCGGCCATTCCGCGCCGACCCACCCCACAGACCTCAGCGCTCGGGAGACCACGCTGTCGAGAATCAGCGGTCGGCATGACGCCGCAGCCTCGTAGCCGGCGAAATACAGCACTTTGGTGAAGAAGGCCGGCCCCAGGTGGCGGATCTGGTGGTCGTTGTTCCACGCGTAGTAGGCGGGGACGGCTCCCTCCTGGCGCAGAAGGTCGAGCCCAGCGGCAAGCTGCGTGTCGATCTCCGTTGCCTCGGACTTCGTGAAAATCCGTGAACGCCGCCGGACGGACAGGGCTTTGGTTCCCGTGCCCCAGACCAACGCGGCGACCAGCAGATGTCTGCGGCCCGGTTCGGTCCCGGCCCGCTCGGCCATATCGAATATGGTGCGGCGGTCCACCCGGGGCCACCGGCCGGTACGCGGACACGCGTCGAGCTCGTCAGGCCACCAGGTGGCGTCAGGAAGGTGGCTGAGCCAACGTTCCCTGTCGAAGGGGATCGCTTGGCCGAGGACGGCGTCGCGGTGCGGTACATCGACATCGGGTGGAAGTTCCGCCATTTCGGCCTCACGCCCTCCGCGCCAGATCCAGCGCTGCTGTGTGGACGAACCAGTCCAGGACCTCGCAGACGGCGTCACCGTGATCGGTGAACACGCCGAGCGGGAATGACGGGCGCAGCTCCAGCTTCGCCTCAGGCAGGTCGATCCCGTCGATCTTGTTGAGGCGGTGCAGGAACTCCAGGCGTTGCTCGGTGTCGTCGAACGGCGCGCGCTCCTTGAGGTACTGGAAGACAACCTCGACAGTTCCGCTGACGGGGTAGATCGCGAACGGCCACAGCAGGTGTGGTCGGTGGCTCGTGCCGGCGTCCAGCATCGGGAAGCAGCTCGTCTCCTCATGCTGCCCGTAGTTGAGGTAGCCGCCCTGCCCGCGCCAGAAGTCCAACGTCACCAGGACCCCTGGCGCTGCCTGAGGACTGCTTTCCTGCAACTGGGTGCGGAACCGTGCGGCGGCCTCGGCGTTCTTGTCGTCCGGGAGCGGACCGTGGGCGGTGGACTGAGCGACGTCCTTACCCAGCAGCGTGGCCAGCTCAGCGGCCGTCAGACGCTGCGACCGGTGGGCACGACCCGACGGGTCGAACCGCACACCCTCGCGCGCCAGCAGCTCCTGCGGGGGCCGACGGTTGCTGCCCTCCGGCCATCGGAAGGAGGCTGAGATCTTGCCGTCCGCGGTGAGGACGCGATAGGCGCCGATGACCGCTGAGTTGGATGCGAGATAGGCGCCGACCGGCACCGGGTGGCTGCCGATCAGTTCGGCGACGTCGCCGTATGTCGTCCAGGTCCCGCTCGGCATGGCGACGAGCGCGCCCCGCAACTCCGCCCATCCCGGCCACTCTTCGCTCGCGGCCGGCTTCACGCCACCCACTGGGCCCGGCCACAGGGCCTTGGCACGCTCCGACAGCTGGTCCGCACGGTCCATGATCTCGGCCTTGCCCCACCGCTCCGAGGACGCGATCTCCAGGTTCATCCGCAGGGCGCTGGACTCGAGAATCTGCTGCTTTCGCTGGAAGGGGTGGTTGGAGAGCTTCGAATTGTCGCCGGTCAAGGTCAGGTTGCCGAGCGTGTGCACCAGCAGGTCATGGAGCTCCTGCGGCGACTGGCCGTCCTCGGTCTCGTCGGCCAGCAGATCGAACCACGCCTGGGCAGGCCGTTGTGGGAGTACGTGCTCCACGCTGAGCGAGGCCCTCTCGAAGTCGACCGGCTCCGTGGGACGGTAGCTCTCCTCCAAGCGGCGCAGGATGAAACTCCGCTGCGGCGGTCGGCCGCCCCAGTAGAAGGGCTTGCTACGGATCGCCGAATGCAGTTCCTCGTCACTCGGCCAGCGGCGTCGCCTGCCCGACAGGAACCGCTGGACGGCTTCGGAGGCCGAGCGGTCCGTCTCCAGCTCTTTCGGGGCCTCCATGAAAATGCGGTTGAGTCCGGTGGTCGGGGTCTGGCAGATCAGTCGCCGCACAAGGTACGACTCGACATGGCCCAGGGCCTCGGCCGCGTCGTCCGCAGTCGTGTGACCCTCGTCGACCAGATCCAGCAGGTGAAGCGCCAGAGGGTGGTGGGTCTGACCGCCCCACGCGGCCAGGCGCTCCAGCGCGGCCCGCAGAGTCGCGGAGGGCTCGCGGTGGGGCTCGAGAATACGCAGGAAGCGCTGTCCCCGCTCGGCGAGCTGTGCGATCTGGCCCTGCAGGGCGTCCTCGTCGCCGGCGAGCGGCTGGAGCCGCTTCTGCTGCTCGCGATAGATCTCACTCTGCTTCGTCTTGTGGTGACCTCGCACGATCAAGTCCAGCCAGACCAGGTGTTCGAGGTTCTTGGGGCCGAGGCTCTGCTGCATGGGGAGCCACAGTTGCCGGTACACCAGCTCGCCCCGTGTGGGCAGGAGCATGAACACGTAGTTGCGCAACAGGTCGCTCTGGCTGAGACCGACACCGGTGTTGTTGATCGACTCGAAGATCCGGTAGACGTTGTCGCCGGACTCGGCGGTGATCTCCACGATGGAGAGCAGGTCCTTGAGGACGGTCTCGACCGTCTCGACCCACCGTTCCGAATCGCTCGCCTCCTGGGCCTCCGAGAGCACGCCACGGAAGAACCTGTACGCCGAGCCGATGTTGCCGCTTCCGCTCGCCTGCGGGGTCGATTCGACGCAGGCCGTGTACGCCTCCCGGTCGGCCTGGGTCGGCAACAGGCGGTAGTGGTCGAGGTTCTTCTGATGGAACTCGTTGACAAGGATCTGCCGGTGAACCCGGTCCGTGCCCCGCTCGTCGCCCTGTTCCCTGAGGTGGTCCCGAAGGGCGGCGAACGCCAGCATCAGCGTGGTCAGGCGCTGTTGACCGTCGACGACGAGCCACTTCTGGACGCCACCGGCCTGCAGCTGTCCTGGTGCGAGCACGACAGAGCCCAGGAAGTGCGGTGCGGAGAGTTCGCCGGAGAGGTGCTGGTCGACAAGTTCGCACACGTCTTCCCACAGGCGTTGCAATTGATCCCTGCCCCAGCTGTACGTCCGTTGGTAAAGGGGCACTTGGAACTGCTTCTCGCCCTGGATGAGCTTGAGGAAGGTGATCTCCTGCGCGCGCATGCGCATCCTTTCCGTGTCCCCGCCGGCCGGCCGTTGGGTCGATTCATGAACCTTGTCAACGGTGCGGGCCGCTCGCCACCGGTTCGCCGAAGGTGACGCTTCGTGGTGTATCAGGCGGTCTCGCGGCCCGCAGCGACCGGCTGGCTCGAGATCCTGGGCATCGTCTCGTTCGGTGAGCGGCGCAGGAGCTTCATGCTGCGGCCCTCGAGCCAGGCGTTCCAAGACTTGAGGTAGTAAAGAAGGTGCTCGCGTGAGTCGTCACGGCGGCGGTGTGTCCTGCCGGCGGCGAGGCCCAGCATGGTGTTGCGCAGGGTCAGGCGGGGGTCGCCCGGCTCCAGCCATGCGCCCGTCACCACGCCGTCCTGCCATGCCGACTGCTCCACGTCGGGGCGCTCCCTCGATGTCACGTACCAGCCGATCGTGGCAGCTGTGACGGTGATACGGCAGCCGCGGTTGAGGGCGATGCCGTGGTGGAGGGCGTCACGGAGGCCCGGGTGCTTCTCCAGCAGGGTCAGAAGCTGGTCGTTGCTGGTCACCGAGGACCCGCCGCTCCAGGAGGAGTCGGGCGAGTGCAGGTAGAGGTGCAGGCCGCGCAGGGCCGCCGCCAGGTGTGTGGCGTTGGCTTCGCCGGCGAGTGCGAGGGCGTCACGGCCGGTGCGCTTGCGGCCCGTGTCCATGACGGTGAAGGCCGTACGCGGCACGCCGTGTGTGACCGTCAGCGGAACCGCGATGCCTGCCTTGGCGATGGCGGCCAGGCGATGCTGTCCGTCGATGAGTACGTCGTCCTCGTCGAAAGCGATGCCCTGATGAGTGAGTTGCCATTCGCCGCGCTGGATCTGGGCGGCCAGCTGCTGCACCGTGGTCTTGCTCAGCGGCCGGTTGCTGGTGTTGCGCGTGAGCCATGTGGTGGCCAACTCGGGTGTGACGTCGAGAACTTCCATGTGCATGGGTGTTGTCCCGTCTTTGGTCCTCGAGGCGGAGGCTTGAGGGCAGACCGTATAGAGACAGCGTGCATGATAAGTGTGAACATAGTCAATGTGTGGAGGTGGGGCCGCGCGACGCGGCCGTCGCTGCGTCACCGCCCTGCGATGGCGCGCACGCTCGTCGCTCGGGCCGATGCGGTGTCGGCGAAAGCCGGTGCGGAGACCGGCGCGACGCTCACGGGAACGGCCGAGGTGATCGTCGCCGCCGAGGAGGGTGCTCCGGAGTCGCGTGCCCCCGATCCAGCGTGGTGAGCCGCGCGACGTCAAGCGCCTCGTCCGCGACGGAGACCTCATCGGCTGCGACTCCTGAACGGCGCCTCACCCGTAGCTCCAAGAGTCATGGGTGAGCGTAGCGACGAGATGGTCCTTCAATACGGGGATCCTGGTACGCTCCACAGCGTGTGCTGAGTTCACATAAGATGGGGCGGTGTCGGGGGCGTGCTGCACTGGTGCCTCGGGTTGCCGGGGCGCCATCACAAGCTGGCCAGTTCCTGGCCCTCAGTAGCAGTGGAGTGGCGTGTGAGCCAGGGCGAGAACGTGCTGAGTGACGGCATCCTGCCGATCGGCTCTGTTCATCACTACGACGACGGGCTGCACGTCCGGGTCGACGACATCGTGCCGTACGAGCTGGTGGACCTCGACGATTCCTACGGTGTCCGGCAGGGCGACGACGTGATCCGGTGCACGTTGTTCCTGAGCAACGGCACGGGGCAGCCCATCGACGTCGACGGCATAGGTCTGCTGGTCCGCTGCGGGCCGTACGGCAAGACGGGCCGCCAAGTGCAGGACTACCAGAGCGACGTGCTCGACGACGAACTCGACGGGACGCTGCGGACCGGACGGCGGCTCTCGGCGACCTGGGCGTACAGCATCCCGGCAGGCACCGCCGGTGACATGGACATCGAGGTGCGGTTCCGGAGCACGCACGAACGGGAGAGCGTCACGTTCACCACCGCCAAGGCCGCCGCGCCCGCCGAGGCTCGCGTGCCGGACGCCAGGACCGCGCCGGCCACACCCGGCGTCCCCCGTGCAGCGGCTGTGCCGGACCAGGCGGTGTTGTTCGGTGACGAGCAGCGTTCCCTGTTCACGGACCCCGACCCCGCTGACGCCGACTACCTGCTCGCTCCGGCGTACACCGCTATCGTCGCCCCGCCGGCCGACGACACCGACGCCGCGCGTGTCCGCCAGATCTTCCGGTTCCTGGCAGAGGCGGAGGCGTCGAGGACGCGCCCCGTACGAACCCTGGACGGAGCCGCCGGCACCGTGTGGTTCGACGAACTGCCGCACGAACCCGGTGTGACCGTGATGCTCGACGGGGCGCTCGCGACCGACGACCCGGCCTGGCTCACCGTGGCCCGCCCCGAGCGTCAGGACGCGCCGCAGCCGAAGCCGCTGCTCGCGCCCTGGGTGGACGAGACCCGCATCCGAGACTTCAAGCAGACGCGCGCCCCGCATCTGCGGCGACGGATCGAGCCCGAGTTTCCCGAATGGGCGGAGGGCATACCGCTCGAGAAGACGTACCACGAACTGGACGAGCACCCGAAGCGGGAGAAGATCGAGAAGCTCTACGCAGCCTGGGAACAGGAGTGGCTCGCGTGGGCCGAGCGCCGGCGCACCATCGACCCGTTGGTGCGGCTCTACGACCGGCTCCACAAGATGCACGAGGATGCCGTCAACCTCGGCGAGGCCTATGAACTCGTCCTCGGCTTCGGCAGGCTGACCTGGCAGACCACCGCCGGTCAGCGTGTGGAACGGCACCTCGTCACGCACCGGGCGACGATTCAGCTCGACCCGTCCACCGGCGTACTCACCGCCGCCCCCGATCCGACCGGCGTCGGGATGGAACTCGAAGAAAGCATGCTGGAAGCCGTCCAGCATGTGCCGGGCCCCGTGCGTGAGGAAATCGTCGCAGTCCTCGAGGACGCCTCCGACGCCACCGACCCCGAACACCTCGACGCCCTCCACACGGCCCTGCGCAGCTGGGTCAACGCCGCCCACAGTGCGGGCAGTTACCTGCCGGACCTTGAGCGGGTCAAGCCGCGCAGCCTCGACGTGCCGCACGTGGGCTTCACCCCGGCGCTGGTGCTGCGCGAGCGGAACCGGCGGTCCACCCTCGACGCCCTCCGGGCCATTGCCCGTCAGATCGAGGCGGGTACGCCGCCCACCGAACTGCTCGGCTACATCGCGGGCCGTGATGGTGCGCTCACCGCCGCCGACCTGGCGGCGGCCGAGGACGGCGGCACGGATCCCGCCGCAGGCGAGATGTACTTCGCGCTCCCTGCCAACGAGGAACAGCGCACCATCGCCGAGCGCCTGCGCTCCAACCGGCTGGTTGTCGTCCAAGGCCCGCCCGGCACCGGCAAGACCCACACCATCGCCAACCTCGTCACCGACCTGCTCGCCCAGGGCAAGCGCGTCCTCATCACGAGCCACACCCCGCGTGCCCTGCGCGTGCTGCGGGACAAGCTGCCTGAGTCGGTGCGTGACCTGTGCGTCAGCCGTACCGAGGACGGCGCTGCTGCCCAGCGTGAACTGGAGGCATCGGTCCAGAAGATCCTCAGCGAGTACTCGGGCTACGACCCGCAGGCATCCGAGCGCGCGATCCGCAGCCTGCAGGCACGGCTGAGCGCCGCCCGGTCCGCTCAGCAGGCCATGCTCCGCGACCTCGCCATCTTGCGGGAGCAGGAGACGCACCGATTCGAGGCGGAGATCGGCGACTACAGCGGAAGCCTCCAGGACATCGCCGAACGGCTCACCGCGCAGGCCCCGGCGCACGACTGGCTCGGGCCGGTGCCGCAGGAGCAGCCCGCACTCAGCGCCGACGACGCCCTGCGACTGCTGCACACCACCCGCGCCTTCACCCCGCACCACCAGGCGCTCGCTGCCGAGGTGCCCGGGCCGTCCGAACTTCCGGGGGCAGGCGCGTTCGAGGAGGCCGTCGAGATCGTTCGCTCCGCCGAAGAGGCGCACACCGCGGTGCGGCAGGACCCGTTGAGCGAGGAATACGACGCCGCGGTGCGCGGACTCACCGAGCCCGAACAGCAGCGGCTGTCGACAGCCCTCGATGCCTTCGCCGCCGCCCGCGGCCGTGCAGCCTCGCTCGCCGCCGCGTCCGGCGAGTGGGCCGTCGCGCTGTTGCGCGAGGTGGCCGCAGGCCAGGACTGGCAGGCCCGCAGCAGGTACGCCGCGGTGAACGAGGCCCTTGCCGCCGTCGACGGCTCACTCGCGACGCTGCGTAATGCGATGGTCAGCGGCATCGAGCAGTACGACCCGCCCACCGCCCTCGGCCAGGCGACCGCCCTGCACGACGGGCTCCGCGAGGGCCAGAAGCTGCGCGGACCACTCGGCATCCGCTCCAGGCTGGCGAAGACCGTCGGAGCGTTCGTCGAGGCCGTACGCGTCGACGGCCGCGCACCCGACGACACCGACACCGCGGCCGTCGTCCTCGCCCGTGTGCAGCTCGAACTGCGCCTCGCTCAGGTCGAGTCGGAGTGGGGAACTCCCGCCGCGCCCTGGCAGGGGCACGGTCCGCGCCTCGCCCGTCTGCGGCAGGAGGCGGAGGCACTCGAAGCGGTCCTCGCCGTCGGCGCCGCACGCACCGATGTGCTGACGGCCGCCGCCACCTCCGCACAGCTCATGTCCGCCGTCTGGCACGACGCTGCGGTCGAGAACGCCGTTCGCGCTCTGCTGCGCGCAGCGACCACTCTGCGCGCCGCAGAGCAGTCGCGCCGGGTCCTCGCCGACATGGAGGAACTGCTGCGCACCTGGAGCGACCGGCAGGGGGTCTCGCCCGCCGTGGCACGGGCACTCGACGCGGTCCGCTACCGGAACACCGACGGCTATCGTGAGTTCAGCCAGGAGATCGCCGAGGTCCGCGAGGCGGCTCGGCTGCGAACCGAGCACCATCAGGCGCTCGCCCGGGTACAGGAAGCGTTCCCTTCGCTCGCCGAGAGAGTCACCGAGAACGCCGATGACCGGCTGTGGGACGAGCGGCTCCGCGCGCTGACCGCCGCATGGGCCTGGTCCGCCTGGCGTGAGCGCATGGAGCGGCTCACCGACCCGGAGGCCGAGCGGACCCTGCGCCGCAAGCTCACCGAGGCCGACGACGAGGTGCGCATCATGCTCGCCAGACTCGCCGCTGCACGTGCCTGGCATCGTTGCCTCGGACTGCTCACCGGCGATCAGTCCCGGGCTCTCAGCGCCTACCAACAGGCCGCACGCCGTATCAAGGGCAAGTACCAGCACCGCTACCGGCGTGACGCCCAGGCCGCATTGAGCAAGGCACAGACGGCCGTACCCGCCTGGATCATGCCGCTGCACCAGGTGGCGGAAACCGTGCCCATGGACCGGCCCGGCATGTTCGACGTCGTCATCGTCGACGAGGCCAGCCAGTCCGGGCTGGAGGCCATGCTGCTGAGCTGGCTCGCCGACCGCATGGTCGTCGTCGGCGACAGCAAGCAGGTCAGCCCCTCCAACGTCGGCCTCAAGCAGGACGAGTACTTCCACCTCCGCGACCGGCTCCTCACCGGACTCGAGGCGGACGTCCGCAGCCTCTTCGGGCCCGACTCCAGTTTCTTCGACCTGACGGAGGCGCTGTCCGCGGGCCGCGGCACGCTCATGCTCAAGGAGCACTTTCGGTGCATGCCGGAGATCATCTCCTTCTCCAACGAGCTCTGCTACAACCGCCGTCTGCAGCCTCTCCGTCAGTACGGCGCCGACCGCCTGCCGCCGGTGCGCACTGTGTGCGTGGAGAGCGGCGAGGCCCTGGGCGCCAACTCCCGCCTGGTCAACACCGTCGAGGCTGAGGCACTGGTCGCCGAGGTCGTGCGCTGCTGCGCCGATCCCGCCTATGACGGCAGATCCATGGGTGTGATCAGCCTGCGCGGCAGCAAGGCGCACCTGACGGAGCTGGAGAATTTGCTGGCCGAGCACCTCGACTACGAGCAGCGCGAGGCGCGGCGCATCCGCGTCGGTGACGCGGAGGACTTCCAGGGCGACGAGCGCCACGTCATGTTCGTCTCTTGTGTCAACTCACCCACCACGGCCGCCGGGACGGTGCCGGGCGGCTTCAACGGCAAGACGTACGAACAGCGCATCAACGTCGCCGCCTCTCGCGCCCAGGATCAGTTGTGGGTGTTCCACAGCGCCCGTACCGAACAGTTCCACGAGAACGACCTGCGCCGGCAGTGGCTCGACCACCTCACCCGCCCTGCGGAGGAGGAGACCGTCGCGGTCGAGGGAGCAGTGCTGCCGGACGTGCGGCACGAGGCCTTCGACAGCCTCTTTCAACAGAAGGTCTACCTGGAACTGACCGAGCGCGGCTACCGGGTGCGGCCCGGCTATCGGGTCGGCCGGCACGCGATAGACCTGGTCGTCGAGGGTGGTACGCGGCGGCTCGCAGTGGCCTGCGACGGGGACGCCTTCGCCGAAGGCGACGACGCGTCGACGGCCGCCGCCCGTCAGCGGGATCTGGAACGCGTCGACTGGACGTTCGTCCGCATCCGCGGCAGCCGCTTCCACCTGGACCGTGACCAGGCACTCGCGCCGCTCTGGGCGGAGCTGGAGCGGCTGGGCATCGACCCGGTCAAGGAGGACGACGAGGAAAAGACGCCCGAGGAGGTCACGACCACCCGGCAGGGGGCAGGCGGAAGCGGACCGGAGGACACCGACCGCATAGCCGAAGCCGCCGAGCCGGACGAGGAGATGGGCGCCGCCGCAGCCGGGGCGACCGAGCGTTCCAGGACCGGGCGGTCCGCGGGCGAGCAGACCGGCCCTCTGCGGCCCACAGGAGAGTCCGCCCTGGCCGAACCGGTAAACCCAACCCCTGTGCGACCGGCTTCGGACGAGCCCGTGGCAGCCCTGTACCCCGCCGCTTCGGGACCGGCGGGTCCGGTGTCGGCCGATAGGACGCCCACCGGCCGGCTGCGCGCGCCTCGGCAGGCAGCTCGGCCCCCGAAGGCGCCGGCCGCGCGACCGGTGTCCTCCGCGGCAGACACTGGAGACAGGCCGTCGGAGCCCCGCCCTGCGTCCGGGAGCTTCCCCGTGCAGTCGATTCCTGCCGCGGCCTTCCGGCGTCTGCTGGGGGAGATGCAGCAACTGCAGGCAGCTGTCGACGCGCCCGACGAGACACCGGACAGCATCGACGCCGCCAACCTGGTGTTCCTGCGCAAGACACAGGCCGATCAGCGTGACCGCCGTACCAAGCGGCTGGCGTTCCTGCGGGGGTTCCTCGACACGGTCGCCGTCGACGGTGGCTCCACAGCGCCGCAGACGGTCGTACCCGGCGCCCTGCTGGTGCTCGAGTTCGATGGCCGGCTTGACGAGGAGACGCTCTACACGGTCGCCGAACTGCCCACCGGAGGTGCGGAGATCGTCTCGCCGTCATCACCGCTCGGGCATGCCCTGATGTGGCAGCGAGCAGGGCGTGAGGTGTCGTACAAGGCCTCCGCGGACAAGGCGCACAAGGTCGTGATCCGCGAGATCCGGGCCTGAAGGCCTGCCTTCCACCGGCCGCCGAGCCCGTGCGGCGGCCGGTGGAAGGTCTCAGTCGGCCACCGGGTCCAGCATCGGACTGCGCTGCCCGCTCCACGAGACGGCCAGAGCGTCGCGGGCCCGGGTGCACGCCACGAACAGCAGGCAGTGTTCGGCCAACAGGTCCTGTTCGTGCTGGAGCGGGTCCACCTCGGCAGGCGTCACCTGGTGGGCGAACGGCAGCACACTGGAAGTCACCCCGACGACGGCCACGCAACGGAACTCCAGCCCCTTCATTGCGTGCATCGTGGCCACCCGAACGCCCGAGACCCCGGGACCGGGATCGTCCTTGACCGCTACGGCGGCGATGCCCTCCCTGCGCAGTCGGTTGATCACCGCGTCGACGAGCGTGTTGAAACGCGCGCACACCGCGACCTCGGAGGGCTTGACGCCGTCCTGATCGATCCAGACTCTGATCTGCCCCACCAGCGCCCGCAGTTCCTCGTCCTGGCTGCCGTACCCCCGTGCCGAAGGGATGCGGCCGTGGAGCTCCGAGCGGTACCCCCGCAGCGAGTCCCGGCCACCGTCGTCATCGTCGTCCTCGCCGAGGCGGCCGACCGGGCGGCCGTCCAGCAGCGAGGCCGACCAGCGCAGGATCTCGTCCGTGCTGCGGTAGTTGATCCGCAGCACGGACGTCCGCCCCCGGACATGGACACCGAGTGAGCGCAGCGAGACCCGGGAGTCGTAGATGCGCTGATGAGGGTCACCGACGAGGAAGATGTCGTCCGACTGCGGTGCCGCACACGCTCGGAGCACACGCCACTGGGCCGGGTGCAGGTCCTGCGCCTCGTCGATGACCACATGCCGGTAGCGTGGGCCGCTCGCCCGCAGCAGCTCGGCGGCCTGGTCGCACAGTTGTGTGTAGGTCGCCGCGTCACGCGAAGCCAGGTCCGCCGTGAACCGCTCCATCACCCGCCACAGCCGCGCCCGTTGCACCCGCCCCACCGGTGTTCCGCGCCCGCGCCGTACACAGCGCAGATACTCCTCCGGCGTCCGTAGCCCCTGAGCCAGGACGACATTGCGGTACTCCTGAGCCAGGAACTGCTCGGTCCACGGCAGGTCCTCGCGGGCCGTTGCCCTGCTCCAGGCACTGCGCTCGGCCGCCGCAGACAGCGGCTTGGGCATCCGGCCACGGGATTCGCGTACGACACGGGCCGCGAGCGAGTCCACCGTCGTGACCTCGACCCGTTCCAGCAGATGGGCGTCCGCGTCACCGAGGAGCAGGGACAGGCTGTCGCGCAGCGCCGCGGCCATGGCGTTGGTGAAGGTGGTCAGCAATATGCGCTCGCCCCCGCGACCGGTGCGCAGGAGATGACGCACCCGGTGCAGGGCGACCACCGTCTTGCCGGTGCCGGGGCCACCGGTGATCTGTGCGGGGCCGTTGAAGCCCGGGTGGTAGGCGTACCGTCGCTGGGCCGGGTGCAGAAAGATGCGCCAGCGCGTGAGGTCCTCGGCGAGGATGCGCTCCAACTCGCCCGGGCCGGTGACCTCGACGATCCGGTTCGGGGTGTTGAGGATCGCCTCGGACAGTGTGACGACGGGTCGCTCCTCGGCGGTGCGCACCGTCTGGCCGCGTGGTGCGATCACCTGCTCCCATACATCGTCCGCCGACCACCCGTCGGCCAGGTACTCCAGAACCTCGAACTGGTCGGCCGGCATCATCGGGGGCGTCATCACGCTCAAGTCCTCGGCGGTCACGCAGACGCGCGCCAGGCGCAACACCTGATCGTCGATGCCGAGGTTGCGGAGCACGGTGTCGGAGTGCTTGTCGAAGAGGCGGGTCGGAGTCGTGTCCGCCTTCGTCTCGAAGTACGTCTCCATTTGCTCGAGCGCCTCGATGTTGCGCACCTCCAGGGCCCCGGTGGCTCCGTTGACGGAGTAGGCACGCTTCACCGCCCAGCTGATCGCGGCATCGTGGGGCGCTACCCGCAACAGCGTGAACAGGTCGCTGCCGTCGTCGGGTGCCAGAAGTACGCCCCGGTAGAACTTGGTGACGCGTATGGTGCGGATGCGGGGGTCGCGCGCCCGCTCGAGCTTCTCCAGATGTATGCCCTTGCTGGCGTGGAGCTGGGGGACGGTCATGCTCCGGAACATCTGGATCGCGTCGTTGACCTCCTTCTGCACGGGTCTCTGCAGGGAGATCAGATCCGCGACGAAGTCGTCGGAGAGGGCGAGTCGGGGCATTGGCGTCCTCGGGTCGCGCGGTGGACGGTGGTCGGGACCAGAGTAGAGAGTCCGGGTGCCGGACGACGAGAGCCCTTCGTTCTCTTGTGTGAACTGAGTCAACAACCTATATTGTTCCTGCGGTTGTAGCCCCACTACTTCCGTGTCCCGGTTCCGTCGTCGAAAGGACCCACCGCATGCCGGCCCAGCCGGACCAGGCCGCCGTCCCGCATCCGCTCGACGAAGTCCCGCAGACGTTCAAGGCCGGAGACTCCTACGCGGTGCGCGACGGACTCGTCACGTACATTCGACGTGATCTTCTCGGACCGTGGGACGGTGAGAGCGAGACGCTCTCCACTGTTTCTTCCGGCCCACGGGACCGGTATCTCGTCGGCATGCTGGGCCCTCGGCCCGGCGCGGTGACGGCGGACAGGATCGCGTTGGCCGCGGCGCAGAGCGCGGACGGCGACTCAGGGGACGAGACCGAACGCGACGACAACGAGCAGCAGGACCGGCTCACACCGCAGGCGGCCGGCCATATCTGGGCCTCGTCCATGGGCATGTCGTTCACGGCCGTCGGCACTCTCAGCGTTACTGCGGGGTGGGGCTGCTACAGGCCGTCCGAGGAAGCCACCGACCAGGGCACCACACCCGTCGGGTCTGGTCGCGCGAGCCTGTCGAGCATTTTGGAGGACATCGACGTCACCGATGCCGCCGACCGGACCGTCCCCCCCCTGGCGGGCGAGGACCTCCGCGTCGTCGAGCTCACCCTGGTGAACCGGCAGGAGGACAACAGGGATGCGCGAGACGCCCACTGGCTCTTCCAGACCCAGCTCGAGGTCACCGCCTTCCCCGACGACCAGGCAGCCGTCTTCTTCCCCGTCGACGACCCCTCGACCACGCGAACCGGGGAAACGCTCCGGAAGACGCCGAAGACCGTCGTCTGTGGCTCCTGTACCGGGACAGCCTCAGCCACGCCAAGGGCCGCAACGTCGCCGTGCATGCCGAGGTGCGCGAAGGGGAGCGCAACGCCCACCGGCTCACCACCACCTGGCTGCCCGAGTACGACGTCCGCGCCACCACAGCGCCCACCGTCGGTGAGCAGGACCTCCTCAAGGGCCTGGAACAGCCCGCACGAAGCCAAGTTCGTCCACGACTGCAAGCGCGGCAAGCCGGCGCCGGCGGGCTGCTGTCGGGCAAAGAGCCCGCCGCCGCCTTCACCGCCGTCGCAGGGGTCCAACTGTGGCACTGGGCACGGGACGCGTCGGCCACGGGCCGATCCCGGCAGCATGCCAAAATCGCCGTCGCCGACCGTCGCATCCTCTTCCTGGGCAGCGCCAACCTCACGGAGTCCGCCGCACTGCGAAACATGGAAGCCGGTGTGCTCGTGCGAGGAGGAGACGCGCCGCAGAGGGCGGCCGAGCACATGGCGGAGCTGCAGCGGACGGGGGTGCTGCGACCACTCGGCACGGCCTGAAGTGACCGGCGACGCAGCGGAACGCTTTCGCACGCGGAGGCCGGTCCCGCGAGGACCGTTGGCCGGGGGAGCGCAGGCGGGTGGATCTCTTTGGGTCCTCAGTCGGACATCCGGTGCTTGCTCGCCCCGCTCCAGATGCCCCATCACCACATGGTGCGCCCGCCAGCCGTCTGGGGACGTCGGATGCACGTCCAGGTAAACGGGGCTGCTGCGCGGGTGGCCGTCCGGGAGGTCGCGGATGCCGGCGCGGGCGACCACGATGCAGGCGAAGCGGTTCCGGGAGAGCGGCACGCACGGACGGCCCGTCTCCAGGTGGAACGCGGACGCGTCCTGGCGGCCGGAGGGCTGGTGCCAGACCAGGGGGACGTCGAACTCGCGGCCCTGCAGGCGGTTGGCCCCTGCGGATCGCCTGACGCGGACGGATTCCCCACGGGTTCTGTTGCGCGGTGGGCAACCTGTCGTTGAATGGCCTTCGCAGGGGAAGCAGCACCCAGGTCCGGCCAAGGCCCGTTGCGTCAGCCTCTGACCCACAGGTCTGCGAGCCCCCGTGCCACGCCGGGCGCCCCCGCCACCAGGACCGGTGAGTCGAAGGTGAACTCTCCGCCATCCGCCCCGAGTACGGCCCGCCCCCGCTCACGGCACAGCGCCACCCCGGCCGCGACGTCCCACGGCTTGGGGGTGATGCACACGGAGGCGTCCAGCCAGCCCTCTGCCACGCCCACCAGGTCCAGCGCCATCGAGCCCTGCATGCGGACCCGGTAGGCCTCGTCATGGACGCGGTCGAGGAAGCGTCGTGAGTCTCCGCGTGCGGAGCCGGTGCCGGAGATGCCCACGACCGCGTGGCCCAGATCCTCGGCCAGGGGGCGTGCATCATTCGGGCGGCCGGGTGTCGTCCACCGTCGGCCGAGGGCCGGCGCGTGCACCACGCCCACCAGTGGCACACCGTCCTGTACGCAGGCGAGCGACACGGCATACATCGGCGCGCCCCGGGCGAAGTTCATCGTGCCGTCGATGGGGTCCAGCAGCCAGCAATGCGCCGGAAGCGGGGCCCCGGCGGCCGACGACTCCTCGCCGACGACCGGGATCCGCGGCGTACGGGCGGCCAGAACCCGCGTCACCCGGGACTCCACCTCGAGGTCGGCGGCGGTGACCTCCTCACCGGACGCCTTGTACCGCGCGGCCGACCATTCCCTGCCGGCCGTCGACAACCAGGCGACCGCCTCGTCCACGGCCGCCTCGGCGATCGTCAGCAGGGCGTTCCGGTCCGTCACGCCCGGCCCAGCGGCCGTTCCAGCAGCGTCTCCGCATGGGCGCCGTGCTCCCCCATGACGTAGAAGCTGAGCCGGTCGAAGACCCACTCCTTCGGCAGGCTGACCCGGTCCCGTGCGGTGCGGACCAGCTCCAGGGCGGTCTCCTCCTCGGCGCGGCCCAACGTCACGTGCGGGGCGTACGCGTCGCCGGTGTACCGGTAGCCGTAGCGCTCGTAGCTGGCGCGCTCGTCGTCGGTGAAACGGGAGACGTCCTTGTCCCCGTCGAAGGACGCCCGGTCGAGATGCCGATCCAGCGCGGCAAGCGCGGCCTCCTGCAGCGCTTCGAGCAGCGGCGGCCGCTCCAGGGCGAGGAACAGCCAGCCGGTCGGCTGGTAGACCACACCCGTGGTGGACAGGGACACCGCGCCGTGCAGGCCGCTCTCGACCGCCGAGGCGCTGATCCGCTCGAGCGCCTCCTCCAGAGCGAGCGAATCGGCGAACGGGCCCTGGAAAACCGTGACATGGGGGAGGTTGCCGTCCGGGTGCAGCGGGGGCTGCAGAGGAACCCCACCGCCGATGTCCCGCTGCAGTTGAACAGCGGCACGCAGATGGTCCGCCCGCGGAAGCAGTGCAACACCGAGCCATCTCGTCACGGGTGAGCTCCTAGTTTCGTGATCACGTGAAGTGCCGCGTCGAGTCCTCGCCGCATACAGGCCGTCGGCGGCTCGCCGTTCAGCCAGCCCGCGATGACGCCGGCGTCGAACGCGTCGCCTCCGCCCGTTCTGTCCAATGGTTCCACCGGCATGGTGGGTTCATGGAACAGTTCCCCGGCGGCAGTGGCCCACACGGCGCCCTCGGCGCCCAACGTCACTATCACATCACCCGAGATCAGCTCCGCCACGCGCCCTGCGGTACCCGCGGCACCCGACGCCTCGTCGGCCTGGGGCAGACGCGCCGCCTCGTCGGCGTTCATGAAGTTGAGCGATGCCCCCTGGGCGAGCGGGCTCATGTCCCTGCCGTTCCATTCGATGGAGAGCGTCCGTCCCGCCCGGTGCGCGATTTCGACGACGCGTCCGAGCGCTGGAGTGGGCTCGCCGACGACATGGACGTGATCCGCTGCGCGTACGTCCTCTTCCGTGACGGCATCGAAGGCGAGGCCGCGGTCCGCGCCGGCGAACGTCAGCATGCGCTTACCGCCGCCCGACGAGACGACGACGGCCATGCTCGTCAGGGCTCCTGCCTGCACCTGCACCAACGAGGTCTCGACACCGGCCGAGTTCAGCACCTCCAGGCACATCGTGCCTGCGGTGTCGTCCCCCACGGCGGACACCAGCCTGACGGAGCAGCCCTGCCGCACCAGCCCCACGGCAGTGTTCGACGCCGCGCCTCCTGGAAGCACGCGGCACTGTCTGCCCCGCAGCTTCTCGTGCTCCGCCGGCAGCCGGTCGGCCTGGGCGATGACGTCGAAATTCACACCGCCCACGACCAGCACGCGCTTCGGCGCCCTCACGGCCGGCCCCACCGGTAGCTCTCGAACAGGACGTGGCGCACGAGCCGTTCCCGGCTGTCAGGAAGCGTCTCGAGCGGGAACGAGGCGTGAGCCACCAGATCGCGGACCAGACGCTCGTACGTCCCGTCGTCCGACCCGCACTCGTGGAACGACCGCATCAGCTCGCGGTGCAGCTCCCCGGGATGCAGATCCAGCTCCTCGAGCCACGCCCGGTTCGCGACGAACACGTTGGCGGCCGCCGAACGCAGCCGGCTCTGGGTCGGGGCCGGCAGCATGTCGGAGTTGAGAAGTTCGAAGTACGCATCGTCCTCCCGCGCGTGCATGCGCAGGTTCTGGCCGCCGACCGCCAGGACGTCACGGTTCAGATGGAACAACTCGAGCCCGAGATGGTGCGGCACGTCGAGGACGCTCACCCCCATGTCCGCCAGGCCCGCCTCGTCGGTCGACAGGGCCGCAAGCAGGTTGTCGAACATGTCGCTGTGCTTGGGCACCGCGACCTGCGCACCAGCGGGATCCGCGAGGAATTCCTCTGCCGTCACGCCGCCCCATCGGCCGCCGCGGGCGGCGAGCAGGTAGAAGTTGCGGCCACCCATCGAGTATCCGACCCGCCCCACGGGCACCACCTGGTCACGGACGGCCTGCTCCGTTTCGATCAGGCGGAGCACGCGCTGCTCGTTGTAGACCGCGGCATCGAGGAGCCGGGTCGACACGTCCCGCACAAGGTTGTCGGACCAGGGCAGTTGCACCGGCGCCACACGGTGGTTCCGCCGTGACAGCGCCTTCTCCAAACCGCAGCCGAGCAGGACTGCTTTCACCACGATCAGAGTGGAGTCGGCGAGACGGGTCGTGCCCGCGCTGCGCCGGTGGTCGGAGAGCTCGTGCCGGACGGCCTCCTCGGCGAGCGATCTGCTCGTCTGCCCGTACCAGACGGCCAACTGTGTCAGGGCGTTGAGGCACGGCCTGACGTCCTCGGCGGAGATCTCCTCCGCCGAGGCATCCTGTGCGTGACTGCCGAAGTTGCCGTAGTTCTGAATCGTGCGCACAGCCAGGACGACCTTGGGCGGCACCAAGTGCTTCGCAGAGAGCACGGTCAGCAGGGACTCGAGTGTCGGCTTCGAGCCGACGGCCTCCCGCAATGCGATGTCCAACAGGATCGACTCCGCTGCTCTCCTCGCTGTGCCGAGGAAGACCTCGGGGTCCGATTCCGCGTACCTCAGAGCCTTTCTGTACAGCCGGAGCGGCTCCCCCTCATTGCCCGTCACCCCGTGTCCCGCATCCTCTTCTCTCAGGTCCGCGGACAGAAAGCTAGCAGCGTGATCACGGGCGGAACAGGCAGTATCCGGCCGCCGTCCCGGCCGCCCGCGGCCGGAATCGTGGCGGAGATCATCCGCGGCCACCGGGGTCCCTGCCGCGCAGTGAGGACAGCACCAGGCGGCCGTAGCGCGTCGTGAGGACCAGTGCCGTCGCGGCCAGGGCGGCGACGAGCGCACCGACGACGGCCGTGGCCCCCTTCGCGCCGAGGACCTGGAGGATGCTCAGGGCGGTCCCGACGGGAAGGCCGAGGATGGTCAGAACACCGAGCGCGCCCGCGATCTGCTGGCTCTCCTGGGTCTGCACCAGCCGGGCGTAGTCGGCCGCTTCGGCGAGGATCTCGTCGAAGCGCTCCGGGAGGCGGTACTGGGCCTGGAAGCTCAGCAGCAGCTCGTTTGCCGGTCCGTGCGCGGTGAGGTGCTGTCGCCAGTAGGTGCTGCGGAAGGTGGCGATGTGCCGTTCCAGGGCGGACAGCCGGCGGGCCAGCTTCGGGCCGTCGAAGACACCGGAGAGACCGTCGGTCAGCTCGTCGATGTGGTCGCGCTGGACGCTGCCGAGCAGGAGGGCGTCGAGGTAGACGGTGCGGCAGTGCAGCTGCGCGAAGGCGTAGAAGTCACCGTCCCCCCGGTCGGCGCGATGCCCGAGGAAGGCGGCGCCGTGGCGCAGCACCAGAGCGCTCCAGTCGGCGGATATCCGCAGCGCGTGCCCCGTTCGGTCGGGCCACTGCTCGAGCGGGGTGGGGAAGTCGGTGTCCGTGGACCGTGAGGCGAGGTACCAGAGCCAGCGGTCGGCAGTGTCCGGCAGCCGGCCGTCCTGCCGTACCGCGGCGGTGTGCTGTACGTCGGGCGTGAGGAACGCGACCGTGTACGGGCGGGCGATGGCGAATGGAGCGGTGGCTCCGCGCGGCTCCGCGATCCCGTCGAGCAGAACCAAGGGCGAGAGCGGGCCGTCGAGCGGGTCGGGTGCGGCGGGGCTGCGGTGGCCGATGGCGCGCAGTGTCTCCAGCAGGGCCGGTCCCGCGACATCGAAGTGCAGCACTGCCAGCCCGTGATCCGGGTGGCGGGCGGTGGCTGTGCGCAGTAACTCGATCCCCCTGAGATGCAGCGACCCATGCCGCACATCCATGAACCGGTACCAGCGGCACGGCCGTTCCGGGGTGCCGTAGAGGGCGCGGGCGGCGGCCGGCGTGAAGTACGTCTGCCGGGTGGTGGCATCGGTGCGTCGGCTGCCGAGGTCGAAGGGTATGGGGCCGGTCGCCCAGGTGGGGGACGCGTTGAGGCGGACCGGCAGGACTACGGCCAGTGTCTGCCGGACACCGGTGACGGAACTCAGATCCGTGGTCAACAGGGCTGCCTCCGATGCGGAACTGACGGTCATGTGCCGGGCGGGCATCAGGATACGGATCTTCATTGGCTGTGTGAGCGGAGAACCTGAGTTCTGTACGACGGGCACGCAAGACAACCGGCGCGGGGAGATCTGGCTACTGATCGCCGTCCGTCATGCCCCTGCCCAGCGCGACGCTCTCTTTGCGTCGAGCGCCGAAATGTCGAACCGTCCACCGGCCGGCATCCGCCGGAAGCACGAGCCGCGTGCTGGGACGGACGGCATCGTGGCGAAGACCGGCCGATGGCTACGGCCCCGCGTCACGGCACCGTGAACCAGCAGATGTCACCGGAGTCGGGCAGCCGGGAATTCTGCTCGACCTGTGACGCGATGCGCGTCAGGGCCTCGGTCTTCTCCAGCGGCCAGGGCAGGAAAGGCTCCGCCGTCGACTCCGTCAGATCGCCCGCTCGCGCTCCGGCGTCGTACAGGTCGCCGACGATCCGCAGGAGCAGAGTCAGTTGTTCCTGGAACGAGGCGCCGCGTCCGAGCAGGCCGCCCACGGATCCGCTGATCACTGAGAATCCGAGCCAGTCGTCCTCGGCGTACTGAGTCAGATAACTCAGCTCGCGGCGGTATGCATCCTGGTTCACCATGCTCAGTCCCCGTGCTGCGGAATGTGGAAGCGCTTCATGTCCAGGCCGTCCACATCGTTGTAGTCAATGGTTGCGCCACCGGATTTGCTGAAGGGCCGATAGGTGACGGTCGCCTTCGGGTCGTCCGACAGCTGCCACACCTCGATGTTTCCCTTGGGAGTGGGCTTGACTTCGGGCTCGCCCAGCTTGGCGTGCAGGTCCAGGCGAATTCTCTCCAGCTGCACCTCGTCGACCATTCTGACGCCGGGGCTGTCTTCCTCTCCCATCATATTGCCGTCGCCGTCGACGGCCGTGTCACGGGCGGAGTCATGACGTACCTGGTCGTCGGGGTCGAGGCATTTCAGGCCGAGCGGGTCCAACCAGCCGAAGGGGTTGGGTACGAACGCATGATGGTTGGGTGCGGCGCTCAAGCCCAGCGGGTCGGCCGATACATAGCCGGCGACTTCATCGTCGTAGTAGCGGAAGCAGTTGTAGTTGAGGCCGGTTTCCGGATCGCGGTACTGGCCCGGAAAGCGGAGAGGGCAGCCGACCGATGCCGAGCCGGGCGGTGTCGGCAGGTCCGTGCCCCACACGGTGGTGCGGTGCTGCCAGGCTATGCGGCCGTCGGGTGTCACCAGCTCCGTGGGGGTACCGACGACGTCCGTGATGACCGCGTGGAAGCGTGCTTCGCCACCCGTCAGGGTGTCGCGGTCGACCTGGGCCAGGGGGCGATGCGTGCCCGGGGCGTAGTCCCAGGTGGTCGTACGACCGTCCTGTGTGGCCTGCTCGGCGAGGCGGGTGCCGTCCCACGTGAAGGTGATGCGTTCCGCGACGGTGCCGTCCGCGGCGAGACGGTGTTTTGCGGTGCGGCGACCCAGCGGGTCGTAGCTGTACTGCCAGTGGTCGCCCTCGGGTGTGGTCGCGTCCGTGAGACGGTCTTCGGCGTTCCATGTGAAGGTCCACGTGCGCTGCTGCCCGTTCAGGAGCTTGCGCGTGCGGCGGACGAGGCGGCCCTGGGTGTCGTGCTCGTACACCGTCCGCCCGGCGCGGCGGATCAGTGTTCCGCTGAAATCGCGGTCGCCGGCCGAGGGATGCCCGGGGGTGGTGGCGTGGGCGAGGTTGCCGAGGTTGTCATAGGCGTACCTCTCGGTCCAGCCGTGAGCGTGGACAGCGACGACCCGACCGGTCGGATCGAGGTCGAAGCGCCGTGTTCCGCTGGTCAGCTCCCGGATCTCGGTGACGTGGTCGTCCGCCCGGTAGCCGTAGGCGCGGTGCTGGAGCAGACTGGGGCCGGCCTCCGGACGCCCGGTGAGCGACTGGGTCGTGAGGCGGTCGACGGAGTCCCAGCCCTGCGTGAGGGCGACGGCGTCGCCGAAGGTGCGGGAGATCTCCCGGCCGGCCGCGTCGTAAGCGAAGTCGAACCGGTTGCCGGCGGTCGTCAGTCCGGCGGGGCGGCCTTCGGCGTCGTAGGTCCACTCGGACCTCGCGCCGACGGGCGTGCGGCGTGAGGTGCGGTGGCCCCGCACGTCATAGGTGTAAGCGCTGGTGCGGCCGTCCACCGACTCTGCCACCAGACGGCCGACGGCGTCGTACTCGCGGAGGATCTCGACGTCCGGGTTGGCGGCTTTGATCAGGCGACCCACGGTGTCGTAGGTGTGGACGGTCTCGGTGCCGTCGTCGGCGCGCGTGGTCGTGGCCTGTCCGAGGGCGTTCCGGGTGAAGCGGAGCGTCTCGCCCGCGCCGTTGGTACGGGAGGCCAGGCGTCCGGCGGCGTCGTAGGTGTAGCGGAGGAGCCGGCCGTTGAAGTCGGTTTCTGATGTAAGACGGCCGGCCGGATCGTACTCGTAGCTCCAGGTCAGGCCCTGGGGGTTGGTGACCTGCGTCAGGCGCAGCTCTGTGTCGTAGGCGAATGTGTACTGTGCGCCGTCCGATTCGGTGCGGGCGGCGGGCAGGTCGAAGTGCGTGTGGGAGTGCCGTGTGGTGTTTCCGGCGAAGTCGGTGTGTTCAACGAGGTTGCCCTCCCCGTCCCACGCCCAGGTCTCCCGCTTGCCGTCCGGGCGTTCCCGCCAGGCCGGCCTGCCGTCGATGGTCCAGCCTTGCCTGGTGGTGTTGCCGAGCGGATCGGTCATCGCCGTGATGCGCCCGTGCGGGCCGCGGCGAACGGACGTGGTGTGCCCGAGCGGGTCGGTGACCGCCATGGGGAGACCGGCCTCGTTCGCGGCGATGACGGTCGTGTGGCCCAGCGCGTCGGTGACGGCGCTCAGATGACCGCGGCCGTCGTACGCGTATCGGGTTCGGGCACCCGCAGGGTCGGTGGTCGACGTGCGATTGCCGCGGGCGTCGTATGTGTACCGCCAGAGCGCGCCGTCCGGCTCCCGTACCTCCACCGGCAGGCCCAGGTCGTTGTACACGGCAGACCCGGCCGTGCCGTCCGGGCGCCCCACGCACCGGAGTTCACCGGAGTCGTCGTACGTGTAGCGGGTCGTGTTGCCGAGCGGGTCGGTCACGGAGAGACGAAGCCGGTTGGTCTCGTCCCACTCCGTGTGTGTGGTGTTGCCGAGCGGGTCGGTCACCGCGACCACTTTGAACGCCTCGTTGTAGACGTAGGTGGTCCGGTGGCCGAGCGAGTCGGTGTACACCGTGGTGCGGGCAGCGTCGTCGTAGTGGAGGCGGCCTGTCATCATGCCGTCCGAGCCGACGGTCCGCAGGACGCGACCGTGCCGGTCGTACACGTAGCCGAACTTGGTGCCGTTGCGGTCGGCCCAGGCGGTGATGCGGTGTTCGGCGTCGTACGTGTAGCGCAGGGCCTCCCCCGTGGAGTTGACGGCCTCCGTAAGGTCACCGGCGGCGTTGTAGACGAAGGAGACCAGCGTCACGCCACGATCGTTGGTGCCGGTGCCGAGGAGCCGCAGGCCGGTGACGCGCAGCTTGGCCGGATCGGTGTCGACGGCGATGCGGTACCCGCCGGAGTGTGCGATCTCCGTGGGAAGCCCCTCGGGGCTGTACTCCACGGTGATGCGGTGATCGTTGCGGTCGGTGACGGCACAGAGGGCGAGTTCGGTCGCGTCGGCCACGGGCAGAGGCGCGAAGTGGAGGGTCCGGTCACGCTCGGGCATGCGGATGGTCATGGCGCCGCCCGGCTTCCCGTCCCAATTCAGCGGCCACCGCGGGCCGCTGACGGGAAAGGTCTCCACATCGGGGCGTGGGACGGGGTACCGCAGCAGCATGCCGTCGTCGGCGACGAAGACGACGCCCTTGTCGTCCATTTCCAGGCGTTGGTCGAGGGTCGCGGCCCAGGTACGGCCGAACCACCCTCCGCAGGTGTGCCCGGACACATAGCTGCGTCCGAGAACGAGGGGCAGGGCTCCGGGGAGCGAGACATCGGTGGCGGAGATGACCATCTCGCCGGTCGCCACGTCGATCGGCTCGCCGGTGGTGCACTTGTCGCTGCCGCACTTGTCGTGCTTCTCCGGGTCGCCGTCCGCCCGGTCTCCGGCGCTGCCGTCGCGGCTGAGAGCCTTCTGGCGGTCGGTCAGGCGCTTGAGAGCGTTCTTGGCCGCGCTGCCGCCGCGCACGAGTGCGCCACCGCCGCCTGTGGCGAGGGCCAGCAGGAGGTCGGGGGTCAGCTGGCCGGCGGCGCGCCACGGGTTCCGCGACCACTCGTCCCAGTTGGCGACTGCCTTGGCGAACTCCTTCGGGTTCTGTGCGGCGTAGGCCGCTCCGTCGGCCATGCCTGCGAGTTGCATGGCGAAGCCGTTGACGTCGCCGTCGCTGAGCGGTTCCACGATGCCGAAGAGGCTGTCGACGCCGTCCTTGAAACCACCCCAGACGTCACCCGCGTTCTCTTTCGCGGCCGCCCACCCCTTGGGCTTGTCCGGAGCCTCCTTGGCACTCTTGTTGAGTTTGCGCTGCGAGTCGTCGACGACTGTCTGCAGCTCTTCGATGAGCTTGTCGAGCCGTCCTATGCACTTCAGCATGGCGGTGGCGCCGGGGTCGCTCTCCGGAGGGCGTTCGGGCAGCGGGTCGTCGCCACGCTCCAGGGCGGCGTTGTACTTCTCGACGTCCTCCCAGTGCCGCTTGGACGCCGCCCGGGCCTCGTCGGCATCCTCGATGATCGGCGTGCAGCGTTTCTGTACGGAGCGAAGCTTGTCGGCGTAGGCGTCGAGGGCGGAGGCGGCGAGAAGAAAATGCTTGTTGGCCGAGCTGAGCTCCTTGGGGAGGCTCTCGGTCGCCTCCTCGAAGGCGCTCGCGCCTTCCCCCGACCACTCTTTGAACGTCAGTACCTGAAGCTGCCCTTGGCCGTCGTCGAAGGCGCCGGCATACGCGCGGAGTTCGATGACCAGGTCGTCGACCTTGTCCGGATCGCCGTAGATCAGGTCCTTGGGCTTGCAGCCGGCCGGAATCCGCTCCGGTGCGGGCCTGTCGTCCTGCATTACGCGCTCACCTCTGTGGGGTCCGGCGGCCACTCCTCCTGCAGAAACTGCTTAGGAGGGTCGAACGTGGGTTTGCCGACGTTCTCCCAGGTCCACTTACCGGCATCGCCGACGGGGAGCTTGGAGATGTTGTCCGGTGTCGGGGAAAAGTTCTTGACGCCCAGCAACTCGGCGAGCATGTAGGCGGCGACCACCTCGTGGAGCCGTGCCGCCACCTCGGTGGCGTGGTCGGCGACTTGACCCATACCGAAGCCCCAGGCCGACAGGAAGCCCTTGCCGGAGTCGAGGATCTCGAAGGTCGCATTGCCCTGGAGGTGCGTGACAAGCCTGTCCTTGTGGTCCTTGACGTTGCGTGCTGCGACCACCGACTCTTCCAACGGGTCGATCATCTTCCGGACGGATGCCGTCTCGACCGCGTAACCCTCGCCGGGCTTCAAACCGTCACCACTTTGGCGGCCGTTCATGGCGTCATGACTGGTCAAACGCCTGCTTCTTCCTGGTCGTCGGGTCGGTTGCGGTCACCGGCGGCCGCGGGATCGCGCAGCGCGTCCGCAGTCAGCAGGAAGGGCCGCTCACCGAGTGGGTCGACCAGCGCGCGGACGCCTTCGGGGAGGAGTTCCAGGATGTCCGCGACAGTGGTGGAGGCCCATGGGCACGCGCCGGCGAACAGCGCCAGGTGCTTCACCGACGTGAAAAGCGGCACCACCGGTCCGGTCTCGGTCTCCGAGATCAGAAAACCTGGCTGTTCGGGTCGTTGGAAGTACAGGCGCGTCGCACGCGCGGCCGCGAGCTTCTCGGCTTCCGACATGCTCGCCGTCGCCTCTTGCCGCAGCAGATCGGCCAGCGTCGTCCGGCCGCCCGACTGCCAGGCGCCCCCACCCGTGTTCATGCCAAAGATGATCACACGTGGCATGTTCTGGCGCAAACGAGCCATAATCGTGACTGTGCCGTGCAGTTGGCGCGCACTCCGTACCGGTCCCCACTGCCTGGCCGAACTGCCTGGCCGAGCAGGGCTACGGCAACCGGATCGCCGACAGCCTCGACAGCGCCGCCTCCCGGTCACAGCACGTACGGGTACAGACTGATCTTCTCGCGCTCGACCCAGAGCTCGATCCACGCACCGGAGGCGTTCTCGGGCAGTGGGCCGGTGATGTCCAGCAAAATCAGCGACCCGCCGAGGTCCATGACCGTGGCGCCGTCCTCCTCGACGCTCAACAGACCCTGCAGGATGACGCAGTGCCCACCGGCCCGGATGTCCGGTCCGGATGCGGCGGCCGGTTTGGCGTTCTGCCCCCAGCGGAAGTCCTCGTCGACGGTCCACTCGACGTGGACTTCTCCCGGCTCCGCTGCGGGATCACCGCGCCAGCGCACTGCCGTGCTGCCGTACGGGGTGCGTATCTGGGCGAGCCAGGGGCTCCAGGGGAACTTTGCGACTTTGACGAGTTCGACGAGCACCGTTCAAGCATGCGGCAACCGGGCGCGGTGAACGCGTCAGGCGGCGAGCCCGAAGGGGCAAAGCCTCCTCGCCCGCGCGGCGGAGGCGGTCGCGACCTGCGGAGGATCCCTGGGCATTTGGGCGTTGGCGAGGATCGACGCATGGTCGTCCCACACCCGGATCGGAGCCCCACCATGCTGAAGCAGGCACTGCGCGCCGCCGCCGTCCTCGCCCTCGTCGCGGCGGTCGCCGCCCCCGTCGCCGTCGCGGCACCCGCATCCGAGTCCGCACCCACTCCCACCGCGATCGCCCTGCCCGCGCCCGAAGCCGCGCACGGCGCTCCGGCGGTCACTTCGGCCTCCGCCCTCAAAGGGCAAGCGCGGCTGGGCTACGAGGTCGCCGGGGAGGAAGTGCGCGTCACCGTCGACGCCCGCTCGACCTTCGACCTGGGCAGCATCCCCACCCGCTCCTGGGGCACCTTCCGCATCTCCCATGTCGTCGACGGCCGTGACTACTGGGGCGACTTCGAGGTCGACTGCCTCACCACCGGTGGGCCCACCGCGACGGTGACCGGCCGGTTGATCCGTACCAGCCCGAGCCACCCGTGGCAGACGCACCTGGACCCGAACACCCGCATGGGGCTGAGCTTCCACGTCCCCAGGAACGGGGAGGCCCGCGTGGGGTTGTCAGGGGCGACGGCCAAGGGCGCGCCCCTGCTGACCAGGTGCATGGCACCTGCTGCCGACATGGCCGTCGTCGACGGCGGTTACATCCTGCGGGACAGGAACGCGAGCTTGGTGTCCGACCGCTGATCTGCGTCATCGCGTCGGAGATCCAGGATCCGTCAGCGGTCCTCGCCGAGCACCAGCATGAGGTGCTCGTTCTCCCCGTGCCAGACCGTCTCGGTGCGCCGTAAACCGTACTTCTGTCTGCCACCGGCCACGGCCATGGTACGCGGCACCCTCCTGTCCGGTCCGAGCGGGCGGTGGCATGCCCTTCCGCACAACAGACCGTACGTGCGGCCACTGACAACCGATGTCGGCGAGACGGCCCGACGGCACCTGTTATCTGAAGGCAGCCGTGTTCCGTGCGGCCCATGCGGCGAACGTGCGCGGCGGGCGGCCGAGGAGATGCTCGGCGTCCGGGCTCACGCGCTGCTCGGCGGGCGACGGGGTGCCGAGGATCCCGAGGGTCGCATCGACCACCGGCTCGGGCATGAACCGCAGCATCTGCGTTCGGGCTTCTTCGTGGCTCTGCTCGACGAACCGCACCGGCTCGCCCAGCGCTTCGGCGATCGCGGCGGTCTGCTGCCGGGGGGACACGGGTGCCGGGCCGGTCAGTTCGTACGTCTTGGAGCCGTGCCCGGTCTCCCGCAGTGTCACGGCCGCCGCCTCTGCGATGTCGGACGGGTCGATGAGCGGCAGTGCGACGTCGGCGAACGGTGCCGTGACCGTGCGCTGTGTCCGGATCGACTCGGCCCACTGGAAGGTGTTGGAGCTGAAGCCGCCCGGCCGCAGCATGGTCCACTCGAGCCCGGACCGCTTGATCGCGTCCTCGATGTGGGACGAGTGGCGATGCGTCCCCACGCCCTGCGACGACAGGTGGACGATGCGCCGGACGCCGGCGCTGCGTGCGGCGTCGAGGATGCCGCTGGGGTCGCCACCGGCCGCCAGCCACTCGCCGGTGAGAAGAAGGAACAGCGCTTCGGCGCCTTCGAAAGCGGTCTTGAGCCCTGCCGTATCGGTCAGGTCGGCCTGTCGGTGCTGCGTACCTGTCGGTGCACCAGCTTTCCTCGGCTCTTGGGGCGTTCGGGAGATTGTGGTCACCTCCTCCCCGGCCTCCGCGAGCGCACGGACGAGCGGCTGCCCGACGTTGCCTGTCGCTCCTGTCACCACGATCATGTTCGCTCCTGTTGTCACGTTCACTGTCCGCTGTGGACGTGAAGGAAGCTACCGGCGCAGGGATAGTAGGTACCTAGAGGAAAGTAGTGGGGACAGGGGGCAGTTGTGACCGACAGCACACTGGGGCAGGGGAGTCGTGCGGGGGCGGACCCGGAGCAGGCGTGCCCGATCGCGCCTGTGGTGGACATCGTCTTCAGCCGCTGGACGACACCGATCCTGTGGGCGCTCCACGAGTACGGCCGCCAGCGGTTCGTGGAGCTGGAACGCCGCCTCGTCACGATCACACCGAAGGTACTGACGCAGCGGCTTCGGCAGTTGGAGCGCGACGGGCTCGTGGTGCGCACGTACTACGCCGAGGTTCCGCCGAGGGTGGAGTACGAGATCAGCGAACTGGGCGGAAGCCTTGCGCCGCTGTTCGCCACGCTGGCCACATGGGCTGCGGAGCACCTGAGCACGGTGGAAGAGGCCCGGGCGGACTACGACGCGAGAAAGGAAACGGACGGCCGCCGCCGCAATTGAGCGCACGCGGAAGCTCGCCGCCGCAAGGAGCGCCCGCCACAGGCCGCCGCCGGCCCGAGGTGGAGGACGGCCCGGCCACCTGCGGCTCGTCGATCCGGTCGATCAGCTGCACCCGAGATCGTTTGATGTGCGTCTCCAAGTCCGTGCCGGGTCCGGCGAAATGGCGACGGTCGCCCATCCCCGTGAGCGTGACGGGGTACGCCTTCGCCCCCGACTCCCGCAGCCGGTCGCCACCTCCTTCCAGACCCGGCCGTCGGGGCGCCCGGCATCAGGACCGATGCCGTCATGAAGATCTCCTCGTCACTCGGGGTTCGCACGGGCCGGCCGCACGGGCCGCCGGTCGTCGCCGGTACGGTAGGAATTCCCCCTGAGGGAGGTTCAAGCCTTGTCCCCTGATGGCACATGGAGCATCGGAGAGCTCGCCGAACACGCCGGCGTCACCGTCAAGACCGTCCGCTTCTACTCCGATCGCGGTCTGCTGCCCGAAGCGGCCCGCAGTTCCGGGGGCCACCGCAGGTACGGCCCCGAGGCGCTCGACCGGTTGCGCCTGATCCGATCCCTGCGAACCCTCGATCTGCCGGTGCCGGACGTCGGGCGGGTCCTCGAGCACGAGGGAGCGCTGGAGGACGTCGTCGCCGGGCAGTTGAGGGAGCTCGGCACACAGATGGCCGCCCTGCGCTGGCGGGAAGCGGCCCTCCAACTGCTCCAGGACTGCACCCCCTCGGAACGCGCGGACCGGCTGCGCCTGATCGGCGCCGTGACCGCCCCGCCGAGCACGGCTGCTCTGGCCCGATTCTGGCGACGCTGGCTGCCCGCACGGCTTCCGGCCCGGCTGGCGGCTGCCGTCATCGAGCAGGCGGTTCCGCAACCACCCGCCGATCCGAATCCCGCTCAGGTACTGGCCTTCGCCCGGCTGCACGCTCTCGTCACCGGCGGCTGCGACGGCGGCGAAGTCTGCCAGCCCGCCGCCCACCAGACCGACAAGGGCTATCGCCCGGCCGTCCTCTACGACGGTCTCGGCGAGGCCTACGAGCTGGCGGGGGCGCAACTGCTCGCGCAGCGGCCGCCGCACGAAGGCGAAGCACTCGACTGTTTCGTCTCCGCCTACGCCGGCTCGCACGGCACCCGCGACACTCCGGACTTCCGCCGCATGCTCAGCGGTCAGCTCGCCATGGATCCTCGTATCGACTGCTACTGGGAACTCACCGCCGAAGTATCCGGTTCGGCGCAGCCGACGCCCGGCGCCGCACACGACTGGCTCTGCGCCGCCCTGGACATCCAGGCCGCCCGATCGGCCGCCTGAGGCCTGCGGGACTGCGGTTGTCCGGCCGGGGGCCGGAGCGTGGCGCTTCGGGTGGCGGCAGGACTCCGACTGCGTGGCCACGCTCGCTCACGTCGTCGCCCTCTCGTCGCTCACGTCGTCGCTGACGGCCGGAGACAAGGGCTGTCAGTGCTCGGTCCTATGCTCCGAAGGAGTCAGCCGATGCATCACGACGGGGGAGAACCATGGGAATGGTGACACTCGATCTGCCGACGCCGGCAGTGCTGCGCGGGCGGTGGGCGGCAGTCGCCGCGATCTGCGCGGCGCGCGGCCGGACCGGCACCTGCTACGCGGACGGGGAGCGGTGGCACTACGACGACTCGGGTGGGAACTGGGTGGAGCTTCACCATCTCGGGGACGGCCGCGTGGTGTTGCTGGGCCATGACCACGAGTACTCCGAGACGTACTACGCCGAGGCGGCCGAATACTTCCAGGAGGAGGAGACGGACCTTCTGGCCGGCACCCCCGACTGGTGGGCCCCTCCCGTACGGCAGGCACGACGGCTGGAGCAGTGGGTCGGCTTCGTCTACGGCTTCGACGGCACCCTGTGGCGGCGCGCAGCCTATGACGTCGACGACGGCTTCACGAGCGTCGGGCTGCCGGCGCTCACCGAGGAGCGCACCCGCGAGATCCTCCTCGCCTACAGCAAGGAGGCGCCCGGGCGGGAGGCGGAGGCGACGTGTGAGGCCGTCGACGCGCTGATCGCGGCCGACGGCGCGGTCGACGAGGAGCTCATGACGGCAGTCATAGGCACCGGGGGCTGGGATCCTGCGGCGGGCGTCGCGGCGGCCAGGGCGTTCAGGGAAGGCGGTCGCAACGGCGTGGCCCCCTAGGGCAACGGCAACGGCAACGGCCACCTGGCGACGCGACGGCGGGTACGTTTTCGGTGGCGCACGTCCAGACGAGCGCGGTCGGCGAATAGGATCGGCTTTTATGTCGAACATCGACGAACTGCTGGTTGAGCTCGCCGCCAAGGTGGAGTCGGAGCAGAGCAACCAGATGTCCCTGACTGTGGTGACCGGCGGCACCGTCATCACCGGACGGCTGGCTCCCGAAGCCGTGTGGAAGCAGCGTGTGTCGGAGGTCCTGGAGGATTCGGCCCGTCTCGGTCCGTTCTCCAGCGTCTTCACCGACCGGGCGGGGGGAGGGGCTGACCGCGGGGAGCGGCCCACGCATCTCCACTTCCACGTGGCCCGGATCCTGCAAGGCAGCATCGGGATCCCGGAGACGGGCGGGATGTACCGGGTGGCGATCAAGGACGTCAGCGGCTGGACCGTCGGCGACTTCAGCTACTCCGATCGCTGAGCCACCGCGCCGCAGCTTCGCCGCGTCCCGCACGGGCCGTTCCGTCGCGTCCGGCACGGGCCGTTCCGTCGGTCGCGGGCAGGCGCTCCTACCCTGACCGGCGGCCGCCGGTCGGGCAGGCAGCCGCGCGCGACCGGCAGGGGGGCCGACAACTGCCCGGACGCCGGTCAGGGCGACGTGGCGGCCGGCCACAAGGCGAGCGTCCTGGGAGGTGGTGCTCGGTTGCGCCGCTCAGGTGGCGGTTCACCGTGCGCGTTAGCCCGTTCGGCCGCACACTGAGACTGGCCGTCGACAAGAAGGCCAGGTCACGCAGCCACGGGCGGAGGGCGTGCCCTCTTCGCCACTGCACCGCGATCCGCCGTGGAGCCACCGGGTGTCCTCAGGGAGGTCTCGTGGTTGTGATAGCTCTGTGCGTACCGCTGGTGATGATGGTGCTGCTGTTCGCGATGCAGGCGTGGGAAGACCTCGTCTTTCCTCCCCGGGAGGACCGAGAGCACGGAGCATCCGAACCCGCACCGAACCCCACGGACGTCTCGTAGACCCATGGCCGTCTCCCAGCAGGCCCGCCCCGGCGTCGGCGCGATTCGGGCGGTCGTACAGGATGGGCGGGTGGTCAATCGCATCAGCACCCTGATCTCGGCGCTCGGCGTCTTCGCCGCCTCGATGCTGCTCATCGGCGCCGTGTACGAGTACCGGGAGGGCGCGTCGCCGTTCTGGGTGGGGCTCGGCGTGCTCGTCGTCACGAGCGCCGTCCATGTGCTCGTGCGCGACCTCCGCAGTCTCCGCCCCCGTTCCCGCCGCACCGGTGGTTCGGACGGCAGGCCTTAGGGGCCGCCCGGGCCGCCCCGTTCCGGTCGCCGGCCGCCCGTCCAGGGCGTGATCTGCTCGTGGGTCCCGCCCGGCGGCGATGCCGGGGCCGGGGCCGCAGCCCGGTCGGGCAACGGCGGCGAGCGGCGACGAAGGCGTGAGCACAGTGGCTCCGTCCAGCGTGTCGTCAGCGGGCCGACGAACACCAGAATCAGGACGTACGCAGCCGCCAGCGGCCCGATTCTCGGTTCGGCACCGGCGGCCAGCCCCGCGATGACGATCGAGAACTCGCCGCGGGCGACCAGCGTCCCGCCCGCCCGCCAGCGGCCACGCGGGCCGATGGCCGCGCGTCGTGCCGCGTACCAGCCCGCGGCGATCTTGGTGAGTGTCGTGACGACGACGAGTGCCAGCGCCGGGAGCAGGACCGGAGGGATCCTGGTGGGATCGGTCGACAGGCCGAAGAAGACGAAGAACACCGCGGCGAACAGGTCGCGCAGCGGAGCAAGCAGCTTGCGAGCGCCTTCCGCGACCTCGCCCGAGAGCGCGATGCCGACCAGGAACGCACCGACGGCCGCTGAGACCTGAAGCTCCTGCGCCACGCCCGCCACCAGCAGCGTGAGTCCGAGGACGACCAGAAGCAGCATCTCCGGGTTGTCGGAGGAGACCGCTCGGCTGATCAGACGACCGTGGCGCAGTGCCACGTACAGCACGACTCCGACCGTGCCCAGGGAGATCAGCAGCGCGACACCGGCACCGGCGAGTCCCAGTCCGGCGAGCAGGGCCGTCAGCAGCGGGAGATAGATGGCCATGGACAGGTCCTCGATGACGAGGATGCCGAGGACGACCGGTGTCTCGCGATTGCCCAGACGGCCGAGGTCCGTGAGGACCTTGGCGATGACACCGGAGGAGGAGATCCATGTGACGCCGCCGAGCGCGACCGCGCCCACCGGCCCCCAGCCCAGCAGCAGCGCGGCTCCCGCCCCGGGCAGGGCGTTGAGGACGAAGTCGACGATGCCGGAGGGGTAGTGGGTACGCAGGCTGCCGACCAGTTCGGACGCGCTGTACTCGAGGCCGAGCATGAGGAGCAGCAGGATGACGCCGATGTCCGCGCCGGCGGCCACGAAGTCGCCGCTCGCGCTCAGCGGCAGCAGCCCGCCGGAGCCGAAGGCGAGCCCGGCGACCAGGTAGAGCGGCACCGGCGAGAGGCCGAGGCGCCCCGCGAAGCGGCCGATGAGGCCCAGCCCGAGCAGGATCGCGCCGAGCTCGATCAGCAGCATCGTCGTCTTGTGCACGGTCACCCCCCGGCGATGATCTCGGCGAGGGCGTCGACCCCCTCGCGGGTGCCCACCGCGACGAGCGTGTCGCCCGTGGCGAACCGGAAACCGGGCCCTGGCGACGGGTACGCCCCGGTACGGCGCAGCACCGCGACGATCGAGGCGCCGGTGCGGGTACGGGCCCCGGTGTCGCCGAGCAGCCGTCCGGAGTAAGGCGACCGCGCCCCGAGCTGAATGTGCTCGGTGACGAGATCGATGCCGTCGGTGCGCACGGCGTCGAGCGGAGCCGGGTCGAGGAGATGGGCGAGCGCCGTGGCCTCCTCCGGCTCCAGCGGGACGGAGAGCAGACAGGCGTCGGGATCGTCGGCGGCGTAGAAGCCGAGGAATCGACGGCCGTCGTTGTGGAGCACGACCGACAGGTGATGGCCGCTCTCGGTGGCGAAGTCGTACTGGGTACCGACTCCCGGCAGCGGGGTGCGACGGGTTGTCATGATCGCCTCCCGGAGCGTCTCCCCTGAGGGAGGAGACACGGTTGAGCCGCTTTGCGGGGAGTGCGATCAGTCTACGGAGGTCGCGCGGTCCCGGCCCGGGAAGGAGAGAGGGCCGGGAACCACCGGGCGAGCCGGACGGCGCGCACGGGTGGGGCCACGTGCGCGGACGTCACCCCCTCGAGCAGTGCAGTTGGCCCGCCCTCACCGTGCCTGCCGTCAGTTCCATCCCCGCGTCGTTCGGGTGCAGATGATCGCCTCCGTCGTACGCGGGCAGCATTCGCGACGTGCGCTCCGGGTCCCGGACGGCCGCGTCGAAGTCGACGACCTCGTCGAAGGCGCCGCTGTTCCTGATGAAGGCGTTGACCTCCTGCCGGACCGCCTCGCCGGCAGGAGTCCACTCCCGCCACCCTTCGTAGGGCATGACGGTCGCCCCCACCACGCACACCCCTGCCGCATGTGCCCGGTCGATGATCTGGCGGTAGCCGGTGATCATTTGGGCGGCGGTCGGAGCCGGGGTGGCCTTGATGTCGTTGACACCCTCGAAAAGGATCACCGTGCGCACGCCCCGCTGGGAGAGCACGTCCCGGTCGAGACGCTTGATCGCGCTGACGCCCGAGCCGTCGCTCAGCACCTTGTTGCCGGAAATGCCTTCGTTGGCGACGCCTTTGATGCGCGAGCGAGGATCGTCCTGGAGGCGGCGGGCGAGGAAGTCGGGCCACCGGCGGTTGGTGCCGGCCGTGGAGGAGGCTCCGTCGGTGATGGAGTCACCGAGCGCGGCCACGGCGCCGATGCCGCGCCGGGCATCGACGACCACGGCGTCGAGGTAGAACCAGGAGCCGACCGTCTGGGTGTACGAGGTGGCGGACTCGTCGGCGGAGTGGTCGCCGACGGGCGCGACGTACGAGGTCTGCAGCGCCATGCGGTGGCCGGTGGCGGTGCCGGCCGCCCGCTGTACGTACACGCTGACGACCAGGTCGGACTGCGGGCGGATCGTGCCGCGCAGCGGGTCGCTGTAGACCGATCCGCCGGCCGGGACGGTGACCGAGGGGGAGCCGCCGAAGGTCAACGGCCGGTTGCTGCCCGGTACGAGCGCGGCGCCGGACGCGCGCAGGCCCGCGTGGGCCCGGCCGAAGGTGACCGGCTGCTCGCCGAAGGCATTGGAGAGACGGACGCGGACTCCGTAGCCGCCGACGCTGGTGCGGACGACGAGGCGGTACGTACGGTCCTGCGCGGCCGTGCCGAGTCGGTCGGCGCTTGCGGCCCAGGAGACAACTTGCGATGTGCCGCGCGAGCCGGCACCGGACGACGAGGAGGCGGCAGACGCTTTGGAGGAGGCAGAGGACGCGGGCGACGCGGTCGCGGTGGGCGACGCGTGGGCCGTCGCGGTGGCAAGAACCGTCCCCGTCACGGCGGTTGCTGTCACGACGGCCGCGGCGAGTGTCCTGCGGAGGACCGACCGGACCGACAGAGCCGACAGGGGCGGGCGTAACCAGGATCTGAGCATGCTCCGTGTGACCTCCGATGCGATCCGGGCGCATGTGGCGGGTGACGTGACTCTTGTGCATTGACTCGCGCGGAGCGCTCCGTGTCCAGACCCTGTCACTCCGTCAAATCCCCTGCGCAAGCCGGAAGTTGATTGCCGCACAGGGGCCGTCCTGCGAGGATCATGTGTGCCTCCGTCCCGCGGGGGACCGGAGGCGCGACACCGCACCGGACGTCGAGCATCGAGGGAGAGCGCCGAATGACGGGGACCGAGCCGGCTGCCGCGCGGATCGACACCACCAGGCCGCACCCGGCCCGGGTCTACGACTGGTTCCTGGGCGGCAAGGACAACTACCCGGTCGACGAACAGCTCGGCAGGCACATCATGGGCGTCGACGGGACGGCCCAGCACGTCGCGCGGACGAACCGCTGGTTCATGCAGCGCGTCACCCGCTGGCTGGCGGGCAGCGCCGGTGTCCGGCAGTACCTCGACATCGGCACCGGCATCCCGACCGAGCCCAACCTGCACCAGATCGCGCAGGCCGCCGCGCCCGAGTGCCGCGTCGTCTACACCGACAACGACCCCATCGTGCTCACCCACGCAGAGGCGCTGCTGCGCAGCACCCCCGTGGGCATCACCGACTACCTCCAGGCCGACGTGCGCGACCCCGAGCGGATCCTCGAGCAGGCTCGCAAGAGCCTCGACCTCACTCAGCCGGTCGCCCTCTCGCTGTGGCGCTGACGCACTTCCTGGGTGCCGACGACCACCCGGAGGACCTGGTCGCCCCTCGTCGGCACCCTCCCCTCCGGCAGTTATCTCGTCCTCTCGCAGCTCACCGCCGACTTCGACCCCGTCGCCGTCCATCGCGGCGTGGAGATGTACGCGGCAGGCGGGGTGACCCTCGCCCCGCGCACCCGCGCGGAGATCGCCCGCTTCTTCGAGGGGCTCGAGTTCGTGGCGCCCGGGCTCGTCCAGCTGACCGACTGGCACCCCGAGCTCGCCGTCGACGAGGCGGTCGACGAGGACGCGGTGATCTCGCTGTACGGCGGTGTGGCCCGCAAGCCGTAACCGGACGAGGGGCCTTCGCCGCAGGGCGCGGTCCCCAACTTCTGCTTATGGTTCGCCCCGAAACGCTGCCCATGGCTCGCCGGATATGATGCGCCGGTGTTCGATTCCCGGCACATCAAGACGTTCCACGAAGTGGTCAGGACCGGCTCGTACTCGGCCGCCGCTCGCGTCCTCGGCTACACCCAGCCGGCGATCACGCAGCAGATGAAGGCCCTCGAACGGGACGTCGGCACGCCCCTGTTCATCCGCGTCGGCCGGGGCATGCGGCTCACCGAGGCCGGAGAGGCGCTGTCCCGGCAGGCCACGGCCATCCTCGACTCCATGTCGGCCGCCCAGGAGCAGATCAACGCCCTCACCCGGCTGCGCGCGGGGCGGGTCCGGATCTGCGCGTTCCCCAGCGCCAACTCCACCCTCGTCCCGGAGACGCTGGCCCGGCTCACGGCCGCCCACCCCGCCATCCGCGTCGACCTGCTGGAGAACGAACCGCCCGAGTCGCTGCAACGCCTGGCGCGGGGAGAGTGCGACATCTCGCTCGCCTTCACCTATCCCGGCCTGCACGAGGAGGTGCCGGACGAGCTGGTGGAGATACCGCTGCTCGAGGACCAGCTGACCGTGCTGCTGCCGGGTGGGCACCCCCTGGCACGCCGGCGGGTCGTGAGGCTCGCCGATCTCGCCGGCGAGCGCTGGATAGCGGGATGCCCGCGCTGCCGCGCCAATCTGCTGCACGAGTGCGCGGAGGTGGGCTTCGTTCCCGACATCGCCTTCATGACCGACGACAACCTCGCCGTGCAGAGTCTGGTCGCCGAAGGGCTCGGCATCGCCATGATCCCGTCGCTCGTGCTGAACTTCATGCGCCATGCCAAGGTCGCCGGCCGCCCGCTGCAGCCGGCGTCGCGGCGCAAGATCTCCGCGTACGTCCTGCGGGAACATCTGCGCATCCCGGCGACGGCGCTCGTGCTGGACGAGCTGCGGGCCGTCGCAGCGAACAAGACAGGCTGCTGACCGCTCCCTCGCACCCGTACACAAAACACGCATCGCATCCATAAACACGGCTTGGAGGGTGCGAAGAAACCGTCGTTGGACGCCGTTGCCACCCGGTCCGACGCTGCCCGTATGACCCAAGCCTCGGCCGCCCGGAGCGCCTACACCGCCGCCCGTACCACCGACCGCCTGGACGCGCTGATCGCCGGCATACGGGAGACCGTCGGCCGGGGCCTGCCACCGGAATTGACGGCGTACCTGGTGGGGGAGCGTCTCGCGCCGCACCTGGGCGCCGACGACCTGCTCACCGACGAACAGCGCGAAAGCGATCCCGCCCGCTACCGTCAGCACCTCCTGCACGCCGAGCACGACGGCAGTTTCTCCGTCGTCGCCCTCGTCTGGCTTCCCAGGCAGGGAACCACCGTGCACGACCACGTCTCCTGGTGCACCACCGGCGTGCACGAAGGCCAGGAGCACGAGCGGCGCTACCGGCTCGTCCCGGCCGTCGGGAACGCCGGCACCGCGCGGCTCGTCGCCACCGGGGACGTCGTCAACCGGCAGGGCGAGTTCTGTGGCTTCGCCCCGCCGGGCGACATCCATCGCGTCTGGAACGACGGGCCCTCCGCGGCCGTCTCGTTGCACGTCTACGGCGCCGACATATCCCGGCTCGGCACCAGCGTGCGCCGCGTCTACGAACTACCGGCCGACCGCTGATGGCTCTCCTGAGGGAGCGGCCCGCCACCCGGCCCGGCGTCGCGCCCAGCGCCTCGCGGCGCCACGGGCTCGCGCTCGCCGCACTCGGCGTCGCCGTCGCCTGGTCCGTCCACCGGCTGCTGCCCGGCGTGCCGATGCTCACCGCCGCCGTCGTGCTCGGTGTCGTGGCCGCGCACCTGCCCCGGACACGGCCGGTCGTGAAGGGAGTGGCGCGTCCGGGCCTGTCGTACGCGGCGAGGCGGCTGATGCGGGTCGGCATCGTGCTCCTCGGGCTGAAACTGAGCCTCGACGACGTACGCGGCCTCGGCTGGGCCACTGTCGCGATGGTCCTCGGCGTCGTGACGGCGACCCTCGCCGGAACATGGTGGCTCGGCCGGCGTCTCGGACTCCCCGGCGACCAGCCTCTCCTCATCGCCACCGGCTACGCGATCTGCGGCGCGTCGGCCATCGGCGCTGTCGGCGAGGCGCGGGACAGCGACGAACGGGACACAGCCCTCTCGGTGGCGCTGGTCACGCTCTGCGGGACGCTCGCCATCGGCGTACTGCCCTTGCTGCAGGGGCCCTTGGGCCTCGCCGACGCCGAGTTCGGCCGCTGGGTCGGCGCGAGCGTGCACGACGTCGGCCAGGTCGTCGCCACCGCGCAGACCGCCGGAGGCGAGGCACTGGGCGAAGCCGTGCTCGTCAAACTGATGCGGGTGGCGCTGCTCGCGCCCCTGGTCGCCGCCGTGGCGCTTTCCGTACGGCGCAGGAGGAAGGCGACAGGGTCCGGAGGATCAGGCAGGGCACGGGTACCGCTGGTGCCGCTCTTCGTCGTGGGCTTCCTCGCCGCGGTCGCCGTCCGCAGCACGGGCCTGCTGCCCTCCGCAGTGCTCGACGCGGCGCACACGGCACAGGAACTCCTGCTCGCCGCCGCCCTGTTCGGCCTGGGCAGCGCGGTGCACGTGCCGTCGCTCGCCCGCACCGGTGCTCGCGTCGCGGCACTGGGACTGTCCGCATGGCTGGTCGTCGCGGGCGCGTCGTACGCCGGAGTGGTGCTGTTGGCGCAATGAGCGCGGTGGTGCGGGGCCGGCAGGTTCAGTGGTGCCCGGGGCCGGGACTCCCATGGCGTCACGACGGCGGCCGCTGTGGGGGTGCGGTGCGATCGGTCGGCATCCCGGCACACCCGGGCACGCCGAGGAAACTAGGGCCGCCGGACGGGCGCTGCCTATACGGACCGGCGATTTACCTATACGCAAAGAATCGCTGCGGGCCCCTGACCCCGGAGGCCCGACCGGCTGTCGGCCTCCTCGGCCACTCACTCCTGGCGCTGGTTGCGCGCCCGTACGAGATTCTGCCGGGACTGCGACTCGAGCTTCCGCCTGGCCCGGGCCACATGCTGCTCCACCGTGCGCGGCGACAGGTGCAGTGTCGCCGCGATCTCGCGGTTGGTGAGACCCGTCGCCGCCAGGTCCGCGACCTCCTGCTCGCGCGGCGACAGCTGGTCCCCGTAGCTGGGGCGGCCACGCGGCCGCTGCTCGTCCGCCGGCTGGTGCGCGCGCATCTCGGCCCGGATGCGCGCCGCGTCCCAGACGGCGCCGAGTTCGGTCAACTGCTCGACGCACGAGGTGAGTTCCGCGACCGCGGCAGCCGTGTCGGTCCCGGACGCCAACTGGCAGCGCGCCACTCCCTCCGTGGCCAGGACGGTGGCGTACGGACGCGGCAGCCCCGCATGGACGAGGGCCGCCCGGCGGAACAGGTCCGCCGCCGTGCGATGGTCGCCCTGCGCCTCCGCGAGCAGCGCACGGCACCAGCTCAGCGCCGCCGCCGACGCGGGCGCCTGGCGTCCCTCGAGACCCGCCGCGTACTCGTCGGTCATCCTCCGCGCCGTGTCGGGCCGTCCCGCGCGCAGGGTCGCGTCGACCGCCCACGGCGCCAGCTCGGCCGCCCACACCCACACGCCCTTGTCACGGACCCGGTCCCAGGCCACCGACGCCTCGGCCACCGCGGACTCGATGTCGTCCCGGACCAGCGCCATGCGGATCAGGGCGCCGGAGGCGGCAGCCGCGTGCGGGACGGCCGAGCCGTCCGTCTCCCGCGCGCCCTCGCCGGCCAGCCAGGCCGTCGCCTGCTGCCACTCGCCCCGGGACAGAGCCATCAGCCCGAGGACCGTCCGGCCGTCGAGGCCCTGGCCCGGCATCGTCTCGGCCTCCGCCACGTACGCGCGAGCCCTCGTGGTCAGGTCCGACCAGTTGCCCTCCGCCCAGTCGAGGAGCAGCGCCGTGCCACGCGCGCCCTGCTCGACGTACGAGGCGCCACTGCGCGTCGCCATCTCGATGCCCTCCGCGAGCAGCCCGCGGGCGGGGCCCAGCTGGCCCAGCCACAGCGCGCCGTCCGCCGCGTTGCACAGACCGCGGGCGACATGCTGACGGCAGGCGGGATCGTCGGTGTCCCTCGGCAGTTGCTCCAGCACCTGCCATGCGGCCGGATCGCCGATGTACATCAGTGTTCCCGCGCGGTTGGCGGCGACGGCCGTACGGGCCTCCTCGTCGCCGCTGTTCGCGCCTGCCTTCTCCGCGCGCTCCAGCCAGTACAGGTTCCGTTCCAGGGGGACCGACGACAGCAGCGGCATCGCGAGCGCCGCCATGGCCCTGGCCGCCATGAGCGGCCGCTCGTGGAGCTCCTCCACCGCCTGCTGGAGCTCCAGCCAGCCCTGCATGCCCGCGACCGCCTGGTTGCAGAGCAATAGCCCCAGGTCGAGGCGGATCTGGCCGCGCACGGCGGCCGGCAGTGTCTGCTCGTCGAGGATCTGCCGCAGCACCGACACCGTCTGGTCGCTGCGCAGCCCCAGCACCGCGCTGTGCGCCAGCAGTGGCGCGAGCCGGGCGCGGGCGGCGGGCGGCACGGTCGGCCGGGACAGCGTGTGTTCCAGCAGGTCGACCGCGGCCTGGTGGTCTCCGGCCTCCGCGCATTGGAGCGCCCCCTGCTCCACCGCCCGCAGCCACGCCTTCACCTGGCCCCCATGACGGCGGTGGCGGGCGAGGGGCACCCACGGCACCGGGTGCCGGCGGCCGAGAGCGGTCGCCGCCCGGCGGTGCATCTCGCGACGCACAGGCCCGGGGACCTCCGCGTAGACCGCCGTCGCCGCCATGGGCACGAAGAATCCGTACCGGCCCTCGTCGACCTCCCGCAGGACGCCCGTGCGCAGCGCCTCCACCAGGGCCCGATCGCCCGCACCGCCGTCCAGACCGGCCACCGCGGAGAGCTCCTCGGCCTCCACCGGCTCGTCGAGTACGGCGGCCGCCCACACGACGGCCTTGGCGTGCTCCTTGAGTGCGGCGGTGCGGGCGAGGGCCAGCTCGGCGAGACGAGGCGGCACGCCTGCCGCGTCCAGCTCCCTGAGCGAGTAGTGCTCCCGTCCGTTGCCGGACTCGCGCAGCAGCCGCACCACATCGATGACGATCTGCGGGATGCCGCCGGAACGCTCGAGGAGCCGGGATATCAGTTCGGACGGACAACTGCTTTCGCCCAGCCCCTCCTCGACGAGCCGGCGGACCTGGTGTGCGTCCAACGGGCCGAGCCGCACGCGGAGTACGGACAGGCAGGAGGGGAAGTGCGCGCCGCGGCCCAGTGCGAGGCCGGGCTCGCGGAGTTCCTCGGGGCGGTACGTCAGGACGGCGGCGAGGCCCGTCGGCGGCCGGTCCAGGAGCCTGCGCAGCAGATCGAGGGCGGCGCGGTCGGCGTGGTGCACGTCCTCCGCGACGAGCAGGAACCGTTCGCCCCGTTCGAGGAGGGACGACACGGCGCCCGGCAGATCGGCCTGGGCCGACGGCGGTGTCGGCGGCTCCGGCTGCGGCGGGGGCGTCGCGGGCGCCTGCGGCCGGCTGACGGACGTCCCGAACGCCGAGAACGAGACGATCACACAGCGTATCGACGCCGCGACTGCGGCCTCGGCGAGCCGCTGCGCGAGCCGGGACTTCCCCGTTCCGGCCGCCCCCTCGAGCAACAGCAGAGAGGGCTGGTCCGCTCGGAATCCGTCGATGCCGGCCCCGGTGGACGCGTCCGAGACCATCCGCCCCAGCCATCGACCCGCTGTCTCGTCACTCAGCGTGTCCACCGAATCACTCTCCTCGGTGTTTCCAAGGCATTTCGATTCTTTACGTATACGGGTTTCAGTGTCCCTGATTGAACACTTGGTGTCCGAATACGAGTGTTGGGGTGCCGCAGAACATCTGCATGGCTTTCGACGGCTCGGTGAGAGAAGGACTCCCGACCGCTGGACCTGAGTCAGGGCGAGGTCGCCCGACCGAACAGGAGCCCAAGTGATCGCCATAGAACGTGCCCCGAGTCCTGCCCCTCATCGGGTGGGACCCACCTCCGCTCTGCGAAGCCTGGCACACTGTGCCATGCCCGCTACGCCGGAGGCCGCGCGCGCACTGCGGCGCTTCGCCCGGGCAGTCGCACGCCGATGGCGACTGGCCGATCACTTCGACGAGGCGCTGTCCGTCATCGTCACCGAACTGGTCACCAATGTGATCCTGCACAGCGGGAGTCCCTGGGTGTCCACGGTGATCAGTGTCCGGGGCGAGGCATTGACGGTCGAGGTCATGGACGGCGGCTGCTGGAAACACCGCGTGAATCGCCGGCAGGAACCACTGGACGCGGACGTGCCCTGCGGGAGGGGGCTGCGCCTGGTCGACGCGTACGCGACGCGGACCATGGCGCACCGCATGGAAGTGGGCAGTGTCGTGCTGGCGGAGATAGCGCTGCACGGCACACCGCCGGTCCTGTGCGATCCCCTGCCGGGCTTCGACGCACACCTGTAAGTCCACGCGCCGGCGGGCACGATCTGTGAGGCCGCGCCCCCGCGGGCACGATCTGTGATGCCGCGTGCCCGAGGCGCGCAGGCACGACGTCGCATCCGCGGAGATGCCCGACCCGGCGTGCGTGCCGTCCCGACCGCGGGATGGAACGGCACGCATCGCGCAACGCGGGTGCGTGAGCCGCACAGGGACTCAGCGGGCCGCGAGCAGGTGGTCCATCGCCAGCTGGTCGAGGCGCTCGAAGGCCATGCCCCGCTCGGCCGCCGCGTCCACGTCGAAGTCCTCGAACGCCGCCCGGTCCGCCAGCAGCGCCGCCAGCCCGTCCTCTGCCGTCGGACGCGCCAGCTCGTCCAGGCGTGACGCCTTCAGCGCCTCCCGCACCTCCGGGTCGGCACGGAACGCCGCGGCACGCTCCTTCAGGATCAGGTAGTTGCGCATGCAGCCCGCCGCCGACTCCCACACGCCGTCGAAGTCCTCCGTCCGCGGCGGCTTGAAGTCGAAGTGCCGCGGGCCCTCGTACCCCGCCGTCTCCAGCAGGTCGACCAGCCAGAACGCCGACCGCAGATCGCCGGCGCCGAAGCGCAGGTCCTGGTCGTACTTGATGCCGTTCTGGCCGTTCAGGTCGATGTGGAAGAGCTTGCCCGCCCACAGTGCCTGGGCGATGGAGTGGGGGAAGTTGAGCCCGGCCATCTGCTCGTGGCCCACTTCCGGGTTCACGCCGTACAACTCCGGCCGCTCCAGGCGCTCGATGAACGCCAGCGCGTGGCCGACCGTCGGCAGCAGGATGTCGCCGCGCGGCTCGTTGGGCTTGGGCTCGATCGCGAAGCGCAGCTCGTAGCCCTGCTCCGTGACGTACTCGCCCAGCAGGTCGAAGGCCTCCTTCATCCGGTCCAGCGCGACGCGCACGTCCTTCGCCGCGCCGGACTCGGCGCCCTCGCGTCCGCCCCACGCGACGTACGTCCTCGCCCCGAGCTCGGCCGCCAGATCGATGTTGCGGATGGTCTTGCGCAGCGCGTAGCGGCGCACGTCGCGGTCGTTGGCCGTGAAGCCGCCGTCCTTGAAGACCGGGTGCGTGAAGAGGTTGGTCGTGGCCATGGGGACGACCAGGCCGGCGGCGTCGAGCGCCTGCCGGAAGCGCTTGATGTGTCCGTCCCGCTCGGTCTCGCTCGCCCCGAAGGGGATCAGGTCGTCGTCGTGAAAGGTCACACCGTACGCGCCGAGTTCCGCGAGCCGCCGGACGGACTCCGCGGGGTCCAGGTGGGGCCGCGTCGCGTCGCCGAACGGGTCCCGGCCCTGCCAGCCGACCGTCCAGAGGCCGAAGCTGAACTTGTCCTCCGGGGTGGGGGTGAAGCGTTCCGTCATGGCCATGTCCGCCTTGGATCCTCGGTTTGTTTTCTGTCCTTACTAATCATGCACGCCTCTGCCCGATCGCAGAAGACCTCCGGTCTCCCTTCCATGTCTGTTGTCGTCGAGCGCCGTGGCGTAGTTTTGCCCCGGCTGGATTTGTTCCAAGCTCGGCCAAATGGTCGGGGCCTATGGACGGAGAGGTGCGCAATGCCGGCGAGCACGGTCGTCATCGGGGTGGACAGCTCCACCCAGTCCACAAAGGCGGCGTTCACCGACGCCGCGACCGGTCGGCTCATCGCCGTCGGCAGGGCGCCTCACCGGGTCACCGGTGAAGGCGGCGCTCGGGAGAGCGACCCCGAGGCGTGGTGGCACGCACTGCGGGAGGCCGTCGCCCTCGGTCTCAAGGAACTGCGCGGTCTCGGCATCGGAGCCTCCGCCGTCACCGGCATCGCGGTCGCAGGACAGCAGCACGGGCTGGTCGTCCTCGACCGCACCGGTGCGCCCCTGCGCCCCGCGCTGCTGTGGAACGACACCCGCTCCGCACCCCAGGCCACGGCCCTCACTGAGGCGTTCGGCGGCCCCGAAGCCTGGACCGCCCGCACCGGCTCGGTCCCCGTCGCCTCCATGACGGCCGCCAAGTGGCAGTGGCTGCGGGAGAACGACCCGGCGTCCGCGGACGCCGCAGCGGCGGTGCGCCTCCCGCACGACTTCCTCACCGAACGCCTCGCGGGCGTCGCCGCCACCGACCCCGGGGACGCGTCCGGCACGTGCTGGTACTCCACGGCGACCGGTGCCTACGACCCCGAACTGCTCGACCTCGTAGGCCTGGACGCCGCGCTGCTGCCGTCCGTCGCGCCGACCGGCGGCACCCGCGTCGGCTCGCTCACGACCTCGGCCGCCGCGGAACTCGGCCTGCCGGCCGGTATCGCGGTCGCTGCCGGAACGGGCGACAACATGGCCGCGGCGGTCGGGCTCGGGCTCGGCGGGGCGGGGCTGCTGGACCACCCGGTGCTCAGCCTCGGCACGTCGGGCACCGTGTTCGCCGCGAGCCGCACGCGGCCCGCCTCGCCGGCGCTCGCCGGGTTCGCGGCCGCGGACGGCACGTATCTGCCGCTCGCCTGCACCCTCAACTGCACACTCGCCGTCGACAAGGTCGCCTCCCTGCTGGGCCTGGACCGGGACGCCGCGGAAGCGGGCGGCGAGGTGGTCGTCCTGCCGTACCTCGACGGCGAACGCACCCCCGACCTGCCCGCCGCGTCCGGGCTCCTGACGGGCCTGCGGCACACGACGACCCGTCAGCAGATCCTGGGCGCGGCCTACGAGGGCGCGGTCGTGACCGTGCTGCGCGCCCTCGACGAGGTCATGCGCGCCTGCGGCCAGGACCCGGCGGCTCCGGAAACGGCCACGCGCCCGCTGAGACTGGTGGGCGGCGGCGCCAAGGGCCGCCACTGGGTGGAGACCGTCCGCCGCATGTCGGGCCGCCCGCTGCTGATCCCTGCCGCCACGGAGCTCGTCGCCCTGGGCGCGGCGGCACTGGCGGCGGCCGCGGCGACCGGAGCGACCGGGGCAGATGCGGTGGACGCGGTGGAGCTGGCGGCCGGCTGGCAGAGCGGCTCCGGGAGGGAACTGGAGCCCGTGGAGCGGGACACCAAGACGTGGGAGCGGGTCTCGTCGGTGCTGGCGGAGGTGGAGGAGGCGAGGGGGGAGCGGGTGGGGTGAGCTCGGGGGCGCTGCTGCGCCCCCGGGCCTCGCGCCTCAGTCGCCGGCGGGGCCGAAGGTGCCTGGCAGCTTCGGCCCCGCCGGCGACCGAACGCCGTTTCACCCGTCACAGAGTCAGGGATGTCAGGGGTGTCAGGGGTGTCAGGGGTGTCAGGGATAGAAGTGCGTCAGCGATTCCGCGACGCACGCGGGCTTCGCCGATCCCTCCAGCTCGAAGGTGAAGCCTCGCGTCATGCCGACCCCGCCCCGCTTGACCGGGGCCACCGCCGCGACCGTGGCGTGGAGGCGGACGCGGCTGCCGACGGGGACGGGGGCCGGGAAACGGACCTTGTTGACGCCGTAGTTGAGTGCCATGCCCACGCCGGTCACCCGGAGCAGTTCGGCGAACATCGGAATGCCCCAGCTGAGGACCATGTATCCGTGGGCGATGGTCCGCCCGTACGGGCCCTCGGCGGCGCGTTCGGTGTCCGTGTGGATCCACTGGTGGTCACCGGACACGGCGGCGAACATGTCGATCAGGTCCTGGGTGACCTCGCGCCAGCGGGAGTGGCCGAGGTCCTGGCCGGCCAGTGCGCTGATTTCCGGGATGCCGTTGACGGTGAGCGTCATGCCGTTCCGCCTCGAACGGCCGTGGCGGGGGCGGCGGTGGCCGTCACGGGCTGCTGTTCGTCGGCCGATTCCGCCAGTTCGTCGTAGTTGGGGCGGCGCAGGATCAGCACCATGCAGCCGAGGGTCAGCAGCACCTGGAAGACGGCGTAGCAGATGACGGCCGCGATGGAGCCCGTCCAGTTCAGCAGGGACTGACCGACGATCGGGGTGGTGCCGCCGAGGATCGTGCCGCACAGCTGGTAGCAGAGGGAGATGCCGGTGTAGCGGACGTTCGCGGGGAAGCGGCTGGCCAGCATGCCCGCGAGGGCCGCGTAGTACAGGCAGTGCGGGACGGTGGCGACGGCGACGCCGATCATCGCCAGGGCGTAGTTCTCGGTGCTGATGAGGATGAACATCAGCGGCATGAGGACGATCTCCGGGATCAGCATCACGCAGACCGCGCGGGTCATGCTCTTCATCCTGGTGGCGAGTACGGCGCCGAAGGGCTGGACGAGGACCTGCAGGATGTTGGCCACCAGGATGATGGTGAGGAAGGAGCTGCGGTCGAAGTCCAGGCTGCTGGTCGCCCAGGAGAGGGCGAAGGTGGACTTGAAGTAGGTGGCGGAGAGGCCGATCGTGCAGGCGCCGATGCCGAGCAGGATCAGCGTCGGCTGGGTGCGCAGCACCTCGGTGAGCGGCATCTTGGCGACCTTGTTGGTCTTGATGGCCTTGGCCATCGCCGGCGACTCGGCGACCCGCATGCGCACGAAGAGGCCGACGAAGACGAGGAGCGCCGACGCAAGGAAGGGGATGCGCCAGCCCCATGAGACGAAGTCGTCGTCCGGCAGTTGGCTGATCGCCAGGAAGCTGACGGTGCTGAGGGTGTTGCCGACGGGGGAGCCCTGCTGGGCGAAGGCGCCGTAAAGGATGGACTTGCCCTTGGGGGCGTGCTCCGAGGCGATCAGCACCGAGCCGCCCCACTCGCCGCCGAGCCCTATGCCCTGCACCATCCGGATGCAGACGAGCAGGATCGGTGCCGCCACACCGATCGTCGAGTATCCGGGCAGCAGGCCGATCAGGGTGGTGGCGATGCCCATCATCAGCAAAGTGATGACCAGGGTCTTCTTGCGGCCGAGCCGGTCACCGAAGTGGCCGAAGATGATGCCGCCGAGCGGACGGGCGAGGAAGCCGACCCAGAAGGTCGCGAAGGCGACGAGGGTGCCGACCGGGCCTTCGAGTTCAGGGAAGAAGACCTCGTCGAAGACGAGGGCTGCGGCCGTTCCGTAGATGTAGAAGTCGAACCATTCGATGGTCGAGCCGATGAAGGCTCCCAGCCCCGCGCGGTTCGCGGTTCTCTTCTGCTCGCGTGCGGCGGACGCGCTCATGCTGCGGCTCCCTGGGGACAGTGATCAAGGGGGAGTGGGAGGGGGCGCCGTCCCGGCGTGTGGGGCCTCCCGCTGTGATTGGGCGTAACGCTGCCAGTCGGGACCTAGACGGGTCCAATACTGAATAGCTGCCGCAGTGAGAGGCTTTCCGTCTGGATCGGTTGGCCGGAACGCATCGTTCCACGTCGAGGCGGTGTTCACCGCCCCACAAGGCGGACCCCCGGGTGACGGCATCACCCAGGGGTCCGCCGGTGGGCCGGGCCCACGCGGTGCGCCGGAGGGCCCGTCAGACGGAGACGCGCTCGAAGACCGCGGCCAGGCCCTGCCCGCCGCCGATGCACATGGTCTCCAGCCCGTAGCGGGCTTCGCGGCGGCGCATCTCGTGGGCCAGCGTCGCCAGGATGCGGGCTCCGGTGGCGCCCACGGGGTGGCCGAGGGAGATGCCCGAGCCGTTGACGTTGATCCGCTCGTGGTCGGCGTCGGTCAGCCCGAGTTGCCGGGTGCAGGCCAGGACCTGCGCGGCGAAGGCCTCGTTCATTTCGATCAGGTCCAGGTCCGCGAGCCCCAGGCCCGCGCGCTCCAGCGCCGTGCGGGTGGCCGGGACCGGGCCGATGCCCATCGTGCCGGCCGGGACGCCCGCCCTGGCGAAGGAGACCAGACGTACCAGCGGTGTCAGTCCCAGCCGGTGGGCCGTCTCCGTGCTTGTCACGAGGCAGGCGGCGGCCGCGTCGTTCTGTCCGCTGGCGTTGCCCGCGGTGACCGTCGCGTCCGGATCGGACGTGATGGTCACGGGCCGCAGCGCGGCCAGCTTCTCCGCCGTCGTGTCGGGACGCGGGTGCTCGTCCGCACAGACCAGCGTCTCGCCCTTCTTGGTGCGCACGGGCACGGGCACGATTTCTTCGGCGAACAGTCCGGCCGCCACGGCCCGCCCGGCCCGCGCTTGAGAACGCAGGGCGAGGGCGTCCTGGTCCTGCCGGCTGATCGCGAACTCACGCCGCAGGTTCTCCGCGGTCTCGATCATGCCGCCCGGCACCGGGTGGTTGACGCCGCCCGCCGTCACTCGGCCACGCGCGAGCGAGTCGTGGAGCTGAAGGCCCGGGCCCTTGATGCCCCAGCGGCCCTCATGGGTGTAGTACGGAGCCGCGCTCATCACGTCGACCCCGCCGGCGATCACCACGTCACTGAAGCCGGAGCGGACCTGCATGGCCGCGTCCAGCACCGCCTGGAGCCCCGAGCCGCAGCGGCGGTCGATCTGGACTCCTGTCACGGACACCGGAAGCCCCGCGTCCAGAGCCGCCACCCGGCCGATCGCCGGGGCGTCCGAGGTCGGATAGGCGTGACCGAGGATCACCTCGTCGACCCGCTCGGGGTCGATGCCGGTCCGGCGGACGATCTCCGCGATCAGGTGCGCGGCAAGAGCGGCGGGCCGCAGACCCGACAGGCCACCGCCGAATCTGCCGATCGGGGTGCGGAGAGGTTCGCAGATGACGACATCGGGCTGACCGGACATGTCGGGTGCCTTCCTTGGGCGGGCGGGTGATGTTCGTCCCGACCTTTCCACCGGCCGACTGGCCCGGTCCAATATCCGATTCCAGCTCGATTGAGACGCCAGGGCACTCAATCCCGGTGTTCGCCGATCAGCCCCGCGGGGGTCGGCAACGCCTCGGCGGCCACCGCCAGCACACTGCGCAGCGCTGCCGAGGGATTGTCCGTACGCCAGGCGAGCGCGGCCTGGAGGCGGATCGGCGGCCCGGCCAGCGGCCGGTGCACCAGGCCCGTCTGCTGGATGTGCAGACAGGAGGAGAGCGTGAGGGTCACGCCGACCCCCGCGGCCACCAGCGCCAGGATGGTGTACGAGTCGGGGGCCTCCTGCACCACCCGCGGATGGAAGCCGGCGTCCTCGCAGACCCGGAAGGTGGCGTCGCGCAGCGTCGACCCGGCATTGGCGGGGAAGCTGACGAACGGCTCGGCCGCCAGGTCCGCCACCGAGATCCGCTCGCCGGCGGCCAGGGGGTGGTCCTGCGGCAGCGCGCACAGCAGCTCCTCCTCGCCGATCACCCGCGTCTCGACGCCCGGCCGGCCGGCGGGCAGCCGTACGAAGCCGAGGTCGAGAGAGCCGTCCGCGACCTTGGCCAGGGCGACGTCGGCGTAGGTCTGGCCCTGCATCACCAGCTCCAGGCCGGGGTGGGCGGCCCGTACCGCCCGGGTGAGCAGCGGCAGCGTGTGGTGCGAGGAGGCGCCGGCGAAGCCGACGGTGACCCGCCCGTACTCCCCGCGGCCCGCGGCCTTCGCCACCCGTACGGCGATGTCGAGGTCAGCAAGCACCGTCTGCACCGGCTCGAGGAACGACTGGCCGGCGCTGGTGAGGCGTACGGAGCGGGTGTTGCGCTCGAAGAGCTGCACGCCCAGCTCCTTCTCCAGCTGGCGGATCTGCTGGCTCAGCGGCGGCTGCGCCATCTGGAGCCGCTTGGCGGCACGGCCGAAGTGCAGCTCCTCGGCCACCGCGAGGAAGGAGGTCAGGTAGCGCAGTTCCACGGTCGTCCCGTTCTGTTCCATCCGGATTCCGCTGGACGCCGTGTCTTTTTCGTTCGGCGTCTCAATGCGACCTTAATTCGGTATTGGACAGTAATCAATGGTGCTGGCAGCGTGTGCGCCGTGGACAAGACCATGACGATGAAGGACGCGATCGCCTCGTTCGTGCACGACGGCGACACGGTGTCCCTCGAAGGCTTCACCCATCTCATCCCGACGGCCGCCGGGCACGAGATCATCCGGCAGGGGCGCAAGGACCTCACCGTTGTCCGGATGACGGCGGACATCGTGGTGGACCAGCTGCTGGCCGGCGGCTGCGTCACCAAACTCGTCTCGTCCTTCGTGGGCAACTCCTCCGCCGGCTCGCTGGGAGAGCTACGGCGCCGGATCGAGCGGGCGGACCCCGAGCCGCTGGCCTTCGAGGAGTACAGCCACTACGGCATGATCTGCCGCTACCTCGCAGGCGCCCAGCGGCTCCCCTTCTATCCCCTGCGCTCCTACGCCGGCAGCGACCTCCCCTCGGTCAACCCCGGCATCCGCAGGGTCACCTCGCCCTACCCGGGCCCCGACGGCTCCACCGAGCAGATCTACGTCGTACCGCCGGTCAACCCGGATGTGACGATCATTCACGCGCAGCGCGCCGACCGCTCCGGAAACACCCAGGTCTGGGGCCTCACCGGAGTCCAGGCCGAGGCCGTCTACGCCGGCAGGAGGGCGGTGGTCGTGGTCGAGGAGATCGTCGAGGACGACGTCGTCCGCTCCGACCCCAACCGCACCATCATTCCCTCGCACGCCGTACACGCCGTCGTGGCCTGCCCGCGTGGAGCCCACCCGTCCTTCGCGCAGGGCTACTACGACCGGGACAACGCCTTCTACCGGGCCTGGTCGCACATCAGCAAGGACCCCGAGCGGTTGCGGGACTGGATGGACGAATGGATCCACGGCACCCGCGACCACGCCGAGTACGTCGCCAAACAGGGCGAGGACTTCTGGGCCGGCCTGGCCGTCGGCGAAGCGATGAGCCTGCCCGTCAACTACGGACGGCGGCTGTGAGCACCTCGACACCAGTGGACGGACCGACCGACCGGGAGCAGGACATGACCGCCGCCACCGCGACCTCCTCGGAGCTGCTCTCCGTCGTCGCCTCCCGCGAACTCGCCGGGAAACGAACCGCCTTCGCCGGAATCGGCCTGCCCACCCTGGCCGCCTCCCTCGCACACCTCACCGTGGCGCCCGGCCTCGAGATCGTCTACGAGTCCGGCGTCTGCGGCGCCCACCCCTCGCATCTGCCCGAGACGATCGCCGACGCGGTCCTCATCACCGGCGCGGAGGCCGTCCTCTCCATGGCGACCCTCTTCGGCTCCGTACTCCAGGGCGGCCACATCGACGTCGGTTTCCTCGGCGCCGCCCAGATCGACCGCCACGGCAACCTCAACTCCTCGGTCATCGGCGACTGGGACAAGCCGAAGGTCCGCCTGCCCGGATCGGGCGGTGCCATGGAGGTCATGGCCAACTCCCGCGAGGTGTTCGTGGTGATGCGCCGCCACGACCCGCGTTCCTTCATGGCCGAACTCGACTTCTGCACCTCGCCCGGACCCGACCGCGCGCTCGCCGACGGCATCACGCCGCTGGGCGCGGGTGTCACCCGCGTCATCACCGACCTGGGCATCCTCGCCCGCGCGGGTGCGGGGGAGGACTTGCGGCTCGTGGCCGTGCACCCGGGCGTCACCGTCGACCGGGTCCGCGCCGCCACCGGCTGGGACCTGCAGGCCGCCGACGAGGTCACCACCATCGAACCGCCGACCGCGGCGGAACTGCGGCTGCTGCGCGAGGACGTGGACCCGGGCCGCGTCTACCTGCGCTGAAGCGCCGCTGAGGGACGCGTTCCGACGAACGCGGACGCCGCCCCCGAGACACCGTCCCGATGGGCGCGGCCAGTGCGCCGAGACCGCGTCCCGACGGAGGCGGAGACCGTGCGACCGGAGACGAACAGACGAGGGAAACCGTATGCGCATCAGAGTTGTCGGGGCCGGGGTCATGGGGCGTGGCATCGCCCAGTGGGCCGCGACCGCGGGACACACCGTCGAACTGGCCGACGCCCGGCAGGAGTCCGTGGACGAAGCCGTCGGCTTCATCGCCGGGATGCTCGACCGCGCGGTCGAGAAGGGCCGCCTCGAAGCCGAGGAGGCCGCGGCCGCGGCCGAGCGGCTGGTGCCGCTGGAGTCACCACTGGCTCCCGGCGACGCGGTGGACCTCGTCATCGAGGCCGTCCTGGAGGACCTGGCGGTCAAGACGGACCTGCTCACGAGCCTGGAGAAGGTGCTGCCGGCCTCGGTGGTCTTCGCGACCAACACCTCCTCGCTCTCCGTCACCCGGATCGCGGCACAGTTGGCGGACCCGACGCGCCTGGCAGGACTTCACTTCTTCAACCCCGTACCGCTGATGAGGATCGCCGAGGTGATCCCCGGCGCCGCCACCCGCCCCGGCCTCGTGCCGCTCCTCGTCGACCTCGTGAAGAGCGGCGGGCACCGGGCTGTCGTCGTCGCCGACACCCCCGGCTTTCTCGTCAACCACGCGGGGCGAGGCCTGATCACCGAAGCGCTCGCCCTCCTGGAGGAGGACATCGCCGATGTGGCCGGGATCGACCGGATCGCCCGCGACGTGCTCGGGCTGCGCATGGGTCCGTTCGAACTCACCGACCTCACCGGGCTGGACGTCACCGCCTCGGTCATCGACACCGTCTGGCAGGGCTTCCGCCACTGTGACCGCCTGCGTCCCTCGTATCTCACACCGAACCGGGTGGCCGCAGGCCTGCTCGGCCGCAAGACCGGTCGCGGCTTCCACGACTACCGACCCGACGGCCCCGGCATCCTCGCCGAACCCCCCGTCACCGGCATCCTCGCCGAACCCCCCGTCACCGGTGATGCCGCCCGAGCCGTTCATGTGCCCGGAGACACACCGGACGCCCGGGAGCTGCGTCGCGTGCTCGGTGCCGCCGGAGCCGTGCTCGACCCGGCACCGGGAGCGGCCGAGCGGACCCTGGTGCTCATCCCGGTCTGGGGAACCACCGTCGCGGCGGCCGTCGCAGAGTTCGGTCTGCCCCCGGGGCGCACCCTCGGCGTCGACCCGCTCTCCCTCACCGCCCCCCGCCGGGTGCTGGCCACGACCCCGGCCTCGGACCAGGACGCGGTGCGCGACGCACGCGCCGTACTGGCCCGATCCGCCGGCTCCGGGCAGCCGCCCGCCGTCTCCGTCGTGCGCGACACGGCCGGTTCCGTGGCCCAGCGGCTGCTCGCCTCCGTCGTCTCGGTCGCCGCCTCCATCGCCGAACGCGCCATCGCCACGCCCGCCGACATCGACCTCGCCGTCACCACCGGTCTCGGCTATCCGCACGGCCCCCTAGCCTGGGGCGACCGGATCGGTGCCGCCCGCATGCTCGCCCTGCACCGGGCGCTGCACGAGACCACCGGCGACCCGCGCTACCGGCCCACCCGCTGGGTCACGGAGCGCGCACAACTGGGCCTGCCGCTCACCGAACCGGGCACCCCGCCCCCGCACACGGCCCGCTGACACGCCCACCCCGCGCACGGCCCCGCACGGGCGGCAGAGGGGTCAGCGCGGGTCCCTCGGCGCGTACGCCACCGGGTCGGCGAGGACGTCCTGGACGACGAGGGCCGCCGCGCCGCGGGCGGCGTCCGCGGCGGAGGAGGAGGCCCGGAGGCGGGAACCGGCTGCCCGCCACAGGCCGGAGACGACCCGGGTCTCGAGCTCCGCGTCCGCCGGTGGGGCCAGCCACGTCATGAGCCGGCGGTAGATGCCGCCCAGCACGACAGCGTCCGGGTCGAAGAGATTCACCGCGCCGGACAGTACGCGGCCGAGCGCGGTGCCCGCCCCGGCGAGCGCCGCGAGCGCCGCGTCGTCACCCGCGCGTGCGCGGCGTTCCAGCTCGGCGACGCCCGCGGCACCGGCGTGTTCGTCGAGGCCTGCCGCACGCAGCAGCGCCGACTGGCCCGCGTACTGCTCCAGGCAGCCGCGCGAACCGCAGCGGCACAGAGGGCCGTCGTCAAAGACGCAGACGTGACCGATCTCGCCGGCGAACCCGTTGACCCCCCGCAGCAGTTCGCCGCCCAGCACCAGTGCACCGCCCACGCCGATCTCGCCGGTCAGGTACAGGAAGCTCCTTGCCTCTCCGAGGCCGCCGAACCACAGCTCGGCCAACGCCGCCAGATTCGCCTCGTTCTCCGAGCGGACCCCCATCGCGGGCAGTCCGGGCCGCAGTGCGGCGAGCGCCTCGGCGAACGGAGCCTCCGCGGCCACCGCGGTCCACCCGAGGTTGGGCGCCTGGCACACCGAGCCGTCGGCGACGAGACCGGGCAGGGCCAGCGCCGCTCCGACCGGCCGCAGGTCCTGTTCAGCGGCGGACGCGAGCGCCCGCGCGGCGATCCGGGCGGCTCGGTCGAAGACCTCCGCGGGTGCGGAACCCCGGTTGTCCAAGTGCTCCACGAGCCGTACCCGGTCGGTACCGGCGAGGTCGACGACGCAGACGGATACGTAGTCGACGTTGATCTCGACGCCGATGCCCGCGAGGCCGGTGCGAGCGACCTTCAGTACCGTGCCCGGTCGCCCCGCCTGGCCGCTGAACGTCTTGCCGGACTCGGACAGGAAGCCGCTCTCCAGCAGCTGTTCGACCAGCGAGGAGACGGCGGCACGGGTCAGCCCCACGCGCACGGAGACGCCGGCCCGGGTCGCCTCGCCCTGGTCGCGGACCGCCCGCAGGACCAGGCTGAGGTTGTGCCGTCGCACCGTCTCCCGGTCCGCCTTCGGCTCGAGCGGCGTCCGGCGGGCCGTGCGGCCGCCGAGCCCGCGTGATGGATTGCCGTTCATATTGCCGCCGAGCCTAGGCGATGCAGGGTCGCCGCCGCCGGTCGATCCCCGGGGCACGCCCCCGGGCGCCCCGCCCCCGCTGTGCGCCGCCCCGGACTCCGCGTCTCGATCGTCTCCCCTCTACGGCCTGGCGGCCGTGGGAGGTGCCCCCCGGCGGGGCTGGGTGTGGCCATCGTCGGGTGCCGCCCCGAACCCCGGCTCGCGATCTCTCCCCGCGGCCTGCGGCCGTGGGAGGTACCGCAACGCGGCTGGACGCGCCGGGGCAGTCCCCCGAGGGCACGACGCGGAGCACGTCAACAGGGCCCGGGACCCGCCCCGCCACGTGCGGAGCCGGACGTCGGCACCGAAAGAGGGGGCGGGGCGGAGCGGGGGACATGCCTCGAGCAGAGGGCCACGCACGCACCCGCCACGCCCCGAACCTCACGCGTCCGCCGGGTCGGCCTCCCGCTCGCCGCGGCGCTCCTTCGCGATCCGCAGCTCGTCGTCGCTCAGCGGCGGGCCCTGCAGCGGCGGCAGCTTCGGCCCGCGCAGCACCGCCAGCGCGACCTCCGGCCGCAGCAGCGAACTGGTCCGCGCGGACAGCGTCATCACGTCGAACAGCGCCTTGGCGACGAGGGGCCGACCCGTCGCCGTCAGCATCAGCCGGTCGACGTAGTGCCGCAGCACCTTCGCCGCGACGCCGGGGTCCTTGCCGATCGCGCCCGGATAGAGGATGTCCTGGCCGGTGGCCAGGTCCCACGCCGTGCCGACCGGCCCGGCGAGCGACCGCTGCACCCGGCGGGCCAGCCCCGGCGAGGTCACGCCGTGTGCGGCCAGGGCCCGGCGCAGCTCGAGGACGCCCTGGGCGGCGACCGACATCCCGTGCCCGTAGACGGGGTTGTAGGTGGCCACCGCGTCGCCGATCGCCACGAAGCCCTCCGGCCAGGTGGCGGCCTTCTCGTAGTAGCGCCGCCGGTTGACGGTGCTGCGGGAGACGACGACCTCGGTCAGCGGCTCCGCGTGGGTGATGAGCTCGCCGACGACGGGATGCCGGACGGAGCGGGCGAAGTCCCCGAACTTGTCAGCGGCGTTCGTCGGCTGCCCGCCGCGCGTGCCGGACAGCGTCACCAGCCAGCGCCGGCCCTCGAGGGGAACGATGGTGGCGGTGCAGCCAGGTCGCGGCTCACGGGCGTCGGCCTGCACGTTGACGACGGGGTACTCGTCGGAGCCGTCGGGGGCGCGGAAGATCCTGCTCGCGTAGGCGAGACCCGAGTCGACGCTCTCCTCGCGCACCTTGGGCAGCCCCAGCGACTGCAGCCATTCCGGGGCACGCGAGCCGCGGCCGCTCGCGTCGACGACCAGGTCCGCGGCGAGCACGCGCTCGTTCCCCGCCTCGCCGCGCACCCGTACGCCGTCGACGACCCCGGCACCGCCCTCGAGGCCCAGCAGTTCGGTGCGCTCGAGGACGACGACCCGCGGGTCGGTGACCACCTGTTCCCGTACGACCCAGTCGAGCAGGTCCCGGCTGCACGCGATGACGAACTGCATCTCCGGGAAACGCCGGAACCAGCCCTGCGCCGACATCGACACCAGCCCGGTGGGCAGCGGGATCCGGCGTGCGCCCGCAGCGAGCCAGCGGTCGGTGGTGCCCGGCAGGAGGGACTCGATCGCCCGCGCGCCGCCGGACCACAGCAGATGGGCGTGGTGTGCCTGCGGCAGGCTCCTGCGCGGCCGCGGCCCCTCAGGGAGGGTGTCGCGGTCGACGACCGTGACCTGCTCGACGTACTCGCGGAGCACGCCGGCCGTCAGCATGCCGGCCAGGCCGCCGCCGATCACGACGGCTCTGCGGGCCGTGGCCCGGCCGTTTCTCAGAGGATCGCTGCTCATAGGGTGCCGCTCTCCGACCTTGCCGCACGCGTACGCGCTGCTTCGACGACGGGTGAATGACGCAGCGCGAGGGACATCCGCACGAGATCGCGCGGTCCCTCGGCTGTCGCTGATGTGTAAGTCTCGGCCGACTTCATGATCTGTCCTTCGGGGTCGGCGGCCCGGGCCCGCAGGGCGTCGGCGACCATCGCCGCGTCCGCCACCGCCTGGGCCTGCCGCGGGTCGGCGCCGGCGGCGACGGCCCGGTCGAACGAGCGGGCACGCAGCTCCCGGTCGAAGTACGGGTCGAGCTGCAGTATCCCGTCGTGGATGTCGGACTCGCGCTGAGTGACGCGAAGTTCCACGGGGGAGAACAGCGAGATCCGTACGGAGGGCGTGCCCTGGGGAGAAGCGGTGCGCAGCTCGCGCCAGAGGGTGCCCAGACGGCGGTACGAGGCCCAGGCGTGCCAGGTGTCCGACATGCGCTGGCCGACGAGCGGCAGAATGAAGCCGAGGGCGCTCAGGAGCGCGCCGACCGAGGCGAGCGGCGGCGCCGCCAGGGTGGAGAGCGCGTCCCAGTCCAGACCCGCCCAGCGGGCGAAGACGGCGGAGAACTTGCTCACCCCGTAGGCGAGGTTGAAGAGCGACCCGACGACGATGATCACCAGACCGCCGCGCAGCCAGCTGCTGACCTTCAGGGACCAGCGCCAGCACAGTGCGGTCATGCCCACGGCCGCCACGCTGTGGGCGACGAGGTAGAGCACGATCATTTCGCGGATGTACGGCGTCGTGGCGTAGTGCGTGTCCAGGTCCCGCAGCCGCTCGACGGGCGCCTCGCCCTGTATGAACAGCACGAGCAGGGCCACGACGACCACGCTGTAGGCGCCGACCCAGCGGCGGGAGATCAGCCGGGTCTCCTCCGGCGGCCCGCCGCGCCAGTTGACGAGCAGCACCAGGCAGGACGCGCTGAACGCGGTCAGGATGCAGTAGACCAGTGGCGCGGAGAAGTTGGGTACGCCGGTGATGCGGTTGACGGCGGCGATGGTGGGCGGCGCGGCGAAGAAGAACGTGGACGCGCCGAGGACCAGCAGGGCGCAGACGGAGCGGAGCAGCGGGTCGCGCCAGTCGCGCAGCATCCCCGGGATTTTGAACGCGAGTGCGAATCCCAGAGCGGCAGCGGGTATGTAGTAGTCCGGACCTTCCACGCCTCAGCCCTGTGGCCCGCGATATCCCAAGGACGCCTCGATACGGCCCGCCAGTCCGTCGCGCCGCACCGGCCCGCGGCCGGTCGAACCGGCGAGCCAGGCCCGGCACTTGCTGCCCAGCAGCAGTCCGAAGCTCTCCGCCTGGTTCTCTTCTTCCTGCTCGAAGCGGGTACGCGCGGCGACCCGGAGAACGGTGGCCTGGAGATCGGCTTCGTCGGACAGCAGCCGTGCGGCCACGGCCGCGCCCTCGACGTGGTGGTTGCAGTGCCCGGCCTGCATGTGCCACAGCTCATGGCCGAGGATCACCAGCTGGTGGTCGGGGGCGGTGCGCTCCTCGATGACGACGAGGTCCTGTTCCGCCATGTCGAGCCACAGGCCACTGGCGGTGCCGGGCGGGAAGGAGGCCATGCGGTAACGGACGGGCCTGCCACGCCGTTTGCTCATGCCCTCGCACAGGGCGGTGTAGAGGTCTGCCGGGTCCGCAGGGGCAGGCAGATCGATTCCGCCGACCAACTCGCCGCACAGCCGGCGCATCTCCTTGCCTATGCTCACCGCTCTCCTCTCCCCGTCAGAACCTGTTGAGACACGTACAAAAGGAAATCTGTCCGGAAATCAGGTCTCTCCGGAGGTGCCCGGCCCCGGCTTCACGCTCTCCAGGAGCATGTCGAGCCACTCGGTCACTTTGTCCCGGTGCTTGTCGGTGGGCAGTTGGGCCGCCCGCCACGCGATCCCGCGCACGCCGTGGTCCTGCAGCAGCCGCTCGAGCGGGTCGCCGTCGCCGGCGAAGTCCTGGAGCAGACTCTGCTCGGTGCGCTGGAGGGCGCTGTCGAGCGCGTCGGTGTCGTCGGCGGTCAGGAAGCCGGCGTGCACCTTGAAGAAGCGCTGAATCGCGTCACAGTGCTCCATCGTCGGCCGGCGATCGCCGTTGATCAGGGCGCCGGCCTGCTGACGGGACATGCCCGCTCCGTCGGCGATCTCCTGCTGGGTGTAGCGGCGGCCGTTGGGCTTGAGCCGGGTGCTGCGCAGCAGGTCGAAGCGTTGCAGGAAGCGTGCCTGCAGGTCCGGTTCGCCCGCCGGCCGTCCGTCGAGGAGGGCGCGCACGACGTCGGTGGGCACTCCCGAGGCCTCGGACAGATTCCGGACGTCGAAGACCTCGTCATGGCTCATTCCGAGCTTGTCCGCAAGTTCGGCGACCCGGGCAATCGATGCCGCCAGAGGGCCTGTGGCCGTCGGACCCGGAACCGAGAAGCCGTCTGTCACCAGTAGGTCTCCTAGATCACGCGAGGTGGCCCCGCATCCTGAGGGGCTGCCCGGAGGTTAACCCTTTCGGGCCATGGCAGCCAGGTCTTGCCACAGCTGTGGCGCGAATTGTGCGCTCGGCCGCGCCGAATGCCACGATAGTTGACATCTTCTGGTCGGCGGTAGCAGGATCGCCACACGGGGTGAAGATCCAAAGGGCGTCGCCGCGGCGGGACTTGCAAGACGTGCGAGAAGCTTCGAGAAGGGTGGCGTTCTCGATGACATACGAGGCGGGCGTCGAACGCCCAGGCGGACGCGGGCGTCTGAGCTGCGCCGGCGGCACACGCGTCGCGGCTCGTACGAAGCGGCTGGGTGACGCGCTCAAGCGGCGCCGCGAGGAGCTGGGCCTGAGCCTCGACGACGTGGCGGCCCGTCTCGGCATCTCCGCCTACGTGTACGCCACTTGGGAGCGCACACCCGGCCGTGACTGGTCGGAGGACACGCTCTGCGCCCTGATCGACGCACTGGAACTGAACGACCAGCAGCGCGGCCGCCTGTTGCGTCTCGCCGTCGACCGGGACACGCCGACGGTGCAGCGCGGCACCTCTGAGTGGAACGCTCCCGTCAGGCCTTCCGGACCGGTACCGCCGTCGGGGCCGCCGCGCCGGCCCGCGCCCGTCCGGCCCACCGCGCCCGTCCCGGCGCCGGTGCCCGTACGGCCGCCCGAGCCGCAGGAGCCGGTGCAGCCGGCCGACCCTGTCGACCCGGCGACGGCTGCCTACCTGCGCGACTACGCCGCGATGATGGACGCGGTGCCGCTGCCGTCCGTGCTCTTCGACCGGCGCTGGGACGTCGCCCACACCAACCCCGCGTTCGATGCACTGTTCCGTGGCATAGGGCCGCACGCGACCGCCATGCCGCAGCAGAACTTCCTGCGGTTCGCGCTGTTCCATCCCGACGCGCGCACGGTGCTCGTCGAGCACGAGACGAACTGGTGCCTGCCGCTGATGGCGCAGCTCGCCGCCGCCCTCGACGAGCACGGTGACGACGGGGCGCTTCAAGCCATTCGCGACGACATCGCCGACGATCCGATCATGGACGCCGCCTACCGGTGCGGTCTGTCGCACTGGATGAGCACGGTGGGCGCCCTCGCGATCCACCACGACGGGGCGGTACGGCCGGTGAACCACCCCGACCCGCGCTGGGGCCGCACCGACTGCCGGATCATCGACGAGACGCCGACGACCTTGCAGGCCAAGGGGTTCACCCGGATGACGCTGGTGCTGCGTGAGAACCACGCGGCCGCGGTGCCGGGCGGCGTTCGCGGCAAGTCCCATCTGCGAGCGGTCTCCAGCGGCTGACCGGTGGCCCGTCCGGGTCCTGATCGGCCTGAGGCCGATCCTCCCGGGGCACGCCTCATCCGCCGCGTACGCCTCATCCCCCTCGAACTGCGAACACCTATCGCAGCGACGCCACGGCCCATTCCGCCACGACGGCCACCGCGACGCCCACGCCCAGCACCAGCGTTGCCCACCGTGTGCGCCCCGCGCGGCTGAGGACCAGTGCGCTGCCGGACAGGATCAGCGCGATGCCGTAGAAGCCCACGGTGAGTACCGAGTGGGTACTGCCCAGTCGCAGCACCAGCGTTGCCGCCACGGCGATCATGATGGCGGCCGAGAGGGCTATGCGAACACGACGGGCCTGGCGCGGTGTGAGGCCCCGCCGCTCGGGGCCCGTATTGGCTTCTGACATGGGCAGAAGCCTATCCGGCGGATCCTCGCCCGGCCCGGCTGACCCCGGGGTCCGGCCCGCTCACCGCCGACCCGCGCCGCCGGCGCCCGCCGGCCACAGCGGGGCCCTGCCGGTGAGCTGGCATGCCATCAGATAAAGCGGAATCGGTGGCGTGTACGCGCTCGGCCCCTCGGGCCGGAGGATGAGCCGGGCATCGGCGGCCGGCACCCGCGCGCCACGGGCGTAATGGGAGGGGAACGGCCAGGTCAGATCCAGGTCCGAGCCCGCCGGCACGATCCACCACCACCAGTGGTTGTCGGCGAAGACGCAGCCGCTGCCCGGCATGCGGCCGAGCAGGCGGAACCCGTAGCGCGCCGGGACGCCGACGGCGTCGCACCCGAGATCGGCGCTGAGGCCGGCCGGCACGTCGAGCCGGGTGAGCCGGTCGGCGTGGTCGCGGCGAACGCCCCGGGAGAGGAGCGTCGCCAGGTTCCTCGTCACGGCCATTCCGCGGTCAACGGCGTTTCCTTGAAGGGCGATCTGGGCTCGCAGGGCAGCTCCGCCCAGACGACACGTCCCGTGCCCGGCGCGGCGTCGTGCGTGCCCCAGGCGCAGCTGACCGCTTCGACGAGCAGCAGTCCGCGTCCGCGCTCGCGTTCCCCCTCGGCCCCGCGGCAGACCCGCGGTCCGGTCGGAGTGGAGCCCTGGTCCTGCACGGTGACACGCAACCGGTCGGCGGCGGCGAGGAGTTCGCAGGCGACCAGGTGGCCGCCCGTGTGCACGATGGCGTTGGTGAACAGCTCGGAGACGACGAGCAGCGCCGTGTCGTGAGGATCCCCCTCCACGCCCCAGCTCGCCAGCCGTGCGGACACCAGCTTTCTCGCCCGTGAGACCTGTTCGACGCGCGCCGGCAACTCGAAGGCATACCGGTGGGGTTCGGGCTCCGTGTGGGGGGCCAGGAGCTCGGTGGCGAGCGCGTCACGGTTCACTCGACCACTCTCCCGCTGCACCAACCACATTGGCAAGCCCCACTATGAATAATTCAGAGTGGGCATATTCATCCGCCGGGGCCCGTGGCACACTGCTCGCACACAGCACGTGGGGAGGTCTCGAAGTGAGTGAACCGCGGTCCGCCCCCACCGTGGGTCAGGTCGTCCTCGGCAAGCGCCTGCAGCATCTGCGGGAGCAGGCCGGTCTGAAGCGCGAGGAAGCGGCGAAAGTGCTGCGCGTCGCCCCCGGCACCATCCGCAGGATGGAAACGGCCGAGGTCGCGCTGAAGATCCCCTATGTGCAACTGCTGCTGGGCGCCTACGGGATCGCCGAGGCCGAGGCCCGCGGTTTCGTCGAACTGGCCGAGGAGGCCAACAGGCCGGGCTGGTGGCAGCGTTTCCACGACGTTCTGCCGAACTGGTTCAGCATGTACGTCAGCCTGGAGGGTGCGGCGAGCCTCATCCGTGCGTATGAACCCCACTTCGTGCCCGGCCTGCTGCAGACCGAGGACTACGCCCGGGCGATCATGCTCGGCGGAGCGATCGGCCACACCGAACCGGCCGACATCGAACGACATGTGGCGCTGCGCATGGAACGCCAGTCCCTGCTGACCCGGCCGGACGCCCCCAAGCTCTGGGTGATCATGGACGAGACGGTGGTGCGCCGTCCCGTCGGCGGACCGGGCGTGATGAAGGCCCAGATCGACAAGCTGCTCGAGGGTGCGCGGCTGCCCAACGTCACCCTGCAGATCGCGGAGTTCGCGTCCGGCCACCATCCCGGCACCTACGGGCCGTTCGTGCTCTTCCGGTTCGCCGTGCCCGAGCTCCCGGACATGGTCTACAGCGAGTACCTGACCGGTGCCGTCTATCTCGACGCGCGACCCGAGGTCGCCACGCACCTCGAGGTCATGGACCGCATGGCGGCCCAGGCCGCGTCGGTGCAACGCACGAAGGAGATCCTCGACGATCTCCGCAAGGAGCTGTGAATGCAACGTATATACAACGGCATGCCGGCCGCCGAGCTGGGTGAGGAGGGCTGGCACAAGCCCTGGAGCGGCGGCAACGGCGGCAACTGCGTCGAAACCATGAAACTGGCCGACGGCAGGATCGCGGTGCGCCAGTCCGCGGATCCCGACGGGCCGGCCCTGATCTACACCTCCGGTGAGATCGAGGCGTTCATACAGGGAGCGAAGTCCGGCAAGGCGGACTTCCTGGTCAACTGACCTGCCGTCGCGGGGGCAGCAGCGTCACCAGGAAGCTCTGGGCAGCGGACACGTTCCCTGCTGAGTCGACCGTCCGGTACTCGATCGTGTGGGTGCCGTAGTTTGGCGTCGCATCGTCCCAGGGCACCACTCTGGGCGTGCCGAGCTTGCCGTACACCAGGTCGTCGATCACCGTGCCGCCGGGCGTGAAGCGGTAGGGCGCGTCGGCGTCGGTCGGCCAGCCGTAGTACGTCTGCCATCCGTCGCCGTCGACCCGGAACTCGCTCACCGGATGGCCCTCGTGGTCGTCGCGGGCGGTCAGCTTCATCGTGAACGGGCCGTCGTACACGTACTCCACGGGTCGGCCGGGCCGGTGGACCGTGCGCAGCGGCTCGGACAGTTCGTACGCCGCCTTCGCCGGGGAGGCGTCCACGGTCCAGGCCAGTGAGGCCTTCGTACCGGGGATGCGGGCGGTGAGTTCATGGGGCCCGGGCCGCAGGCGCAGTGCGCCGAGGTCCAGGTCGCGGTCGTTGCCCGGGTTGGCCACGGGACGGCCGTCGATCGCCCAGCGCACTGCCACGCGGCGGTGGGCGGGGTGGGTGGTGTCCGCATGGACGACCGTCTCGGCGCCGACCGGGGCGCCGGTGTCGGTGTGCCCCGTGAAGCCGGGGGCCACGGTGTCCCGGGGAGTGGTGACGGACGTGTCCACCGCCCAGGTCACGCTCCGGGTCAGCGCGGAGGAGGACCGGATCGCCGGGTCGCGGACGAACGGCGTGGGATCGGTGACGGTCGCCGTCAGTGAGTACGTGCCGGGCCTCAGCCCGAGCCGGCGCAGGTCCACCGTGCGTGCGTCACCGGCTGTACGGAGCCGCTTGCCGTCCAGCCGCCAGACGACGTCGAGTTCGCCTCCGACCGGATGCAGCGTGTCCACCCATACCGTGCGGTCGTCGCCGATGGCGGCGGCGTTGGGCGTGTGGCCCGCGACCAGGTTCACCTTCGCGGAGATCCTCTGCACCATGATCTCGCGTTCGATCTGGTCGAAGGGGTAGCCGAGCGTCTTCATCATGGAGTGTCTGCTGGGCCGCCACACCCCCTTGGTGCTGTACATCCCGCCCTCGTGGCGGCCGATGACCCCGCCGGACTCGCTCTCCTCGCCCAGCCAGCGCCACCACTTGGCCCGCTGCTGCCGCATCTCGTCCTCGGTGAGCAGCGTGTGGTGCGCGGAGGCGGGTTCGCCGCCGGTGTACGTGCCGCCGGGGACACCGCGTGCGTAGTAGTCGTACTCGTCCTGGAGCTTGCCCAGCGAGTGGCCGATCTCGTGCGGCGTGATCAGCGACGAGAGTGCGTTGCCGCCGGACGCGGTGGCGTACGTGCCGCCGGCGCCGCCGTACGTGTCGCTGTTGGCCAGCGCCACGATCTGCCGGTTGGCGCTCGCCGTGCCGGGCACCAGGTCCGCGAGCGCGGTCGCCGCGCCGCTGTCGACGGTGAGCAGCCGCTGGACGCTGCCGGCGTTGCACCCGCCCCAGAAACCCATGCCGAGCGGTGTGTCGCGGCGCGGGGCATCGAGGCCGGGGTCGCAGTCCACGCCTGAATCGGCCGACGGCAGTTCGACCGCCCACACGTTGACGTACGAGCGGTAGGACGCGAACGGCTCCGTGGACCAGAGCACGTTCAGATGCTTGTCGACGTCCGCCCGGAAGTCGGGCATCTCCTCCGCGGTGTAGCCGTCGCCCAGCACCACGAGGTTGAAGCGCTTGTCCGCGGGCCCTGTGGTCTGCACCGGCACGACGGTCGCCGCGTCGGTCGGGCGGACCTCCGCCTGCGCGGGCGCGGTGCCCGGACCGAGGACGAGGGCGGACAGGAGGGCGCCCGCAGTGGCGAGCAGGGCCGCCCGGCGGCCCGGTGAACCGGCTGAGGTCATGGTGATGCAGCGTACGGCCGTCATCAACGGTGAGTAAAGATGAGGGAGTTGACTGGGTGCTCCGAGGGAGGGGGGACAACGAGCGGCCCGTTGCCGGGGGTGAGGGAACCGAGCACGCGCGCCTCCCGCGCCCCGGTGCACGCGGGCACGGTGCCGGCCAGTCCGTGCACGGTCAAAAAGCCCAGCACCGCGAACGCGTACGCCTCCTTGGCCGCCGCCGGCACACCCAACTCGTCCGAGGTGCGCAGCGGTGTACGGGCCAGCTCGGCACGGAGCGCCGCCATCAGGGCGGGGTTGCGTGTGCCGCCGCCGGAGGCCACGACCTCGCTCGCGCCGAGCGGCCGTACGGCGTCCGCGACGGTACGTGCGGTGAGCCGGGTCAGTGTGGCGACCACGTCCTCGGGCGCGAGAGCCTCGAAGCCGGACAGCGCGGCACGCAGATGGCCCGCGTGGAACAGCTCCTTGCCGGTGGTCTTCGGTGGCGGCAGCCGGTAGTACGGTTCGCGGAGCAGTCGTTCGAGGAGCGGCGCGTGCACCTGTCCGGCCGCTGCCATGGCTCCGTCCTCGTCGTACACCGCCCGGCCTCCGGTCAGCTCCGTGACGGCCGTGTCGATCAGGGCGTTCGCGGGCCCCGTGTCGAACGCGATCGGGTCGCCCGACGCGCCCGCCACCGTGACATTGGCGATCCCGCCGAGATTGAGTGCCGCCGGCACCCCCGGCCGGCCGCGCAGCCACAGCACGTCCACCAGGCTCACGAGCGGGGCGCCCTGGCCGCCCGCCGCGACGTCCCGCGGACGGAAGTCCGCCACGACCGGGCAGCCCGTCGCCTCGGCGATCCACGCGGGCTGCCCCAGTTGCAGTGTGCCGTGGACCCGCCCGTCCTGTGCCCAGTGGTACACCGTCTGGCCGTGTGAGGCGATCAACTCGGTTCGTCCGTCGCACAGTTCACGAGCAGCACGAACGGCGGCCGCCGCGAAGGCCTGTCCGATGCGGGTGTCGAACCGGCACACCTGCGCCAGTGTTGTTGCGGCGGGCGGCAGCGCCGCTGTCAGCGCGGCCCGCAACTCGTCGTCGTACCTCTCGCTGATCATGCCGAGCGGAGTGACGGCCAGAGTGTTGTCCACCAGCGCGATGTCGGCCGCCGCAGCGTCGATCGCGTCGAACGATGTCCCCGACATCAGCCCGACGACCCTCATCGCAGCGCCCTGCGGTGGTCGTCGCCCCGTAGTGTGAGCAGCGCGAACACACTGACAGCGCACGTCGTGGCGGCGTAGTAGGCGGGGATGTCCACGTTGTCCGTACGCTTGATCAGCTCCGTGATGACGAGCCCCGCGCACCCCGAGAAGACCGCGTTGGACAGCGAGTAAGCGAGCCCGAGACCCGTGCAGCGCACCGACGTGGGGAACATCTCGGCGAGCATCGCGGGCCCCGGCCCTGCCAGCAGGCCCACCACGGCTCCGGCGGCGAAGACGGCGGCCCCCTTCGTCGCCGTCGAAGTGCTCGCGTCCTGAAGAAGGTTCATCAGCGGCAGCGCCAGCAGCACGACCAGCACCGCCCCCGTCAGCATCACCGTGCGCCGGCCGATCCGGTCACTGATCAGGCCCGCGGGGATGATCGACGCGGCGAAGCCCAGGTTCGCCAGGACCGTGGCGATCAGCGCCTCCTGGAACGAGGCGTTCAGCGCCGACTGCAGGTAGGAAGGCAGCACCACCAGGAAGGTGTAGCCCGCTGCCGCCCAGCCCATGATCCGCCCCGCGCCCAGCAGGATCGCCCTGACCACCTCGGCCGTGGGCGGCGGCGCGACCGGCTCCGTGTCCGCCTTGCGGAAAACGGGCGTCTCCTCGAGCCGCAGCCGCAGCCACAGGGCGACCGCTCCCAGCGGCAGGGTCAGCAGGAACGGGAGCCGCCAGCCCCAGTCGTTGAGCGCACCCTCGGAGAGCACCGTCGCCAGCACCGCCGCGACACCCGCGCCGCCGAGCAGCCCGAGCGCGACCGTGAACGACTGCCACGCCCCGTACAGACCGCGCCTGCCGGGCGGCGCGAACTCCGTCATCAGCGACACCGCGCCCCCGAACTCGCCCCCTGCGGACAGGCCTTGGAGAATCCGCAGCAGGGTGAGCAGCCACGGCGCGGCCGCGCCGACGGTGGCGTACGTGGGCAGCAGCCCGATCAGAGTGGTGGCCAGCGTCATCAGACCGATGACCAGGATCAGCGTCGGCCGGCGTCCGATCCGGTCGCCGACCCGCCCGAACAGCGCCGCCCCCACGGGTCGGAAGAAGAACGCGAGCGCGAAGGACGCGTAGGTCTTCACCAGCCCCTCGACGTCGCTGCCGCCCTCGGGCGTGAAGAAGTTGGCGGCGATGATCGTGGCGAAGTAGCCGTAGACACCGAACTCGTACCACTCGACGAAGTTACCGACGGAACCGGCAACCAGGGCGCGACGGGAACGTGTCCGCGGGACGTCGGACCGTGCGGCGGAAGTTGTCATTCCTCCTTCCTGCCCACGGCGGCCCGCCGGGACTCACACCCCGGCACGGCCACCACCGCTGCGGCCGGCGGCAGCGACGCGCGGTACCGCTGGACTGCCCGCCGTCGACTCACGGGACCGTGGCGCCCCAGGCATCCTCAGGCGGCTCAGGCGGCGGCGAACGGTGCTCACGCCGTGCGTCGTGCAGCACGGAACCCCACCACAGCAGCTGGTCGAGCATCGTCTTCGCCGCGCCGTTCGGGCCCTCGGGGTCGAGCAAGGTGCCGTCTTCGCCGAAGAGTTCGTAGTAACGGGGGAACGAGACAACGTCGCGCACCGTATGGGCGTGCAGCTCACCGAAGACCTGCCGGAGCTGCTCGATCGCCAGCAGCCCGCCGCTGCCGCCGCTGTACCCCACAAAACCGATCGGCTTGGCCTGCCACTCGGTGTAGTGCCAGTCGATCGCGGCCTTCAGCGAGGCCGGGAAGCTGCGGTTGTAGTCCGGCGTCACCACCACGAACGCGTCTGCCGCGGCGAGCCGGCGCGTGAGACCGCGCATCTCGGCCGGCCGGTCCAGGTCCGGCTGCATCGCGGGCGGCACCGGAGGCAGCGCGAGTGGCAGCACAGTGTCCGCCAGATCGATCAGCTCGACCGAGAACTGACCGTGCTGTGTGGCCTGTTGAGCAAACCAATCGGCGACGGCCGGTCCGAAGCGGCCCTGCCGGACGCTTCCGACGATCACTGCCAGGTTGAGATTCTTCACGGACACAGGAGATTCCTCGCTTGTCGTACGGACCGGCCTTCGGGCCTTCTGTTCTCCCAGCCTGCCGTCCTGGGCGACGAGCAGGGAGGCCGGACCGAGGCTGGTAGTGGCAGGGCCACGATCCGGTCGCCCGCGCCTGTTACGTTCGAGCGGTGAGCGAGAACGAGCTGGGTCTGTTCCTGCGTACGCGCCGCGAGTCCGTCACTCCCGCCGACGTGGGCCTGCCGGCCGGCGCACGCCGCCGCACGCCCGGCCTGCGCCGGTCCGAACTCGCGACGCTGGCCGGCGTGAGCGTCGAGTACGTGACCCGTCTCGAACAGGGCAGGGACCGGCGGCCCTCCCCGCCCGTGCTCTCCGCGCTGGCCGACGCGCTGCGGCTCGCCCCGGGCGAACGCATCCATCTGCACCGGCTCACCAAGGCCTCCGGCGGAGGCTTCACCTGCATGGGCGGCGCGACGCCGAACCGGGTCGTCCGCCCCACGGTGCGGGCGCTGCTCGACCGACTGGAACCCACGCCCGCGGTGCTGCTCAACCGGCTGAGCGAACTGCTGGCCTGGACCCAAGGGTACGAGCGGCTCGCCGGTCCGGTCGGCCTCCTGGACGGCGACCCGCCGAACCTGGCCCGCTTCGTACTCACCGACGACCGGGCCCGCGCCGCCTGGCCCGACTGGAACCTCGTCGCCGACGAACAGGTCGCCGCGCTCAAGCAGGGGCCGTTCCGCGCGGACCCGCACATCGCCGCGCTCGTGGACGAGCTGACCGTCACTGCGGGCGCCTCGTTCACCGACCGGGTGGAGACGCTGCCGGGGCTGCCGCGGGCGAACGGCGTGACGCGCCTGGTTCACCCGGAGGCGGGGGAGCTCCGCCTGGACTACGAGACGCTGGACCTGGCGGTCGACGACGATCAGCGGCTGCTGGTCCACCTGCCGGCGGACGGGCCGACCGCCGCGGCCCTCGACACCCTCACGGGCCGCCGCCCGGGCGCGCTGCGGGCGGTCTCCGGCTGAGGTCCGGGGGAGCCGGAGGCGCAGGCACGTCCGGGCCCCTATGGCCGGTTCAGGTAGCCGAGGCCCGGATGCTCGGCCCGGTAGCCGTCGACGAGCCGGCGGGCGACGTTCACGGAGTCGACCAGGGGGTGCAGCGCGAAGGCCCTCACGGCGACCGCCCGCGAACCGCTCTCCGCCGCGTCCAGCACCTCGCGTTCGACGGCCTTGACCGCGGTCACGAGCCCGACGGCATGGAGGGGCAGGGGAGCGACCGCGACCGGATGCGCGCCGTCGGCGTCGACGAAGCAGGGCACCTCGACGACGGCATCCGCGTCCAGCACGGAAAGGGTGCCGCGGTTGCGGACGTTGAGGATCAGCGTGGTGCGCTCGTTGCGGGCGACGGCCCGCATCAGGGCGAGCGCCACCTTCTCGTATCCGCCGGACTCGAGATCGTCCTCGTCGCGCTCGCCGATTCCCGCGGCCTCTCGGTTGGCCGCCATGTAGGTGGCCTCGCGCTCGGCGAGCGTACGCCGCCAGGTGGCCAGGGGAGGCGTGCCGGGCTGCCGCATCTCCTCGTAGAAGCGTGCCTGCTGGGTGTGCAGGTAAGCGCCCCGGGTCTGCTTCGCCTCCTGGTAGGCGCGCACGGTCTCCCGGTTGAAGTAGTAGTAGTGCAGATACTCGTTGGGGATGGCGCCGAGCGTCCGCAGCCACTCAGGGCCGAAGAGCCGGCCCTCCTCGAAGGAGCCCAGCGCCTCGGTGTCGGCGAGCAGCCGGGGCAGTTGGTCGTGCCCGCCGACGCGCAGACCGCGCAGCCACCCGAGATGGTTGAGGCCCACGTAGTCGATCCATGCGGACGCCGGGTCGGCGCCCAGCGTCTTGGCCACCCGGCGTCCGAGACCCACCGGCGAGTCGCAGATGCCGATGACACGGTCACCGAGAACGCGGCTCATCGCTTCGGTGACCAGACCTGCCGGGTTGGTGAAGTTGATGACCCAGGCGTCGGGGGCGAGCTCGGCGACCCGGCGCGCGATGTCAACGGCCACCGGAACCGTGCGGAGGCCGTATGCGATGCCGCCGGCGCCGACGGTCTCCTGGCCGAGGACTCCTTCGGCGAGCGCGATCCGTTCGTCGGCGGCGCGGCCCTCCAGCCCCCCGACCCTGATCGCGGAGAAGACGAAGTCGGCACCTCGGAGGGCCTCGTCCAGGTCCGTGGTCGCGACGACGTCCGGCGCGTCCTTGTACGCGGCCGCCTGTTCCGCGAGCACTCCGGCGACGGCGTCCAGCCGCCCGGCGTCCACGTCGTGCAGGGCGACCCGCGTGACCCGGCCCTCCGCGTGATCGCCGAGCAGGGCCCCGTACACGAGGGGCACACGGAAGCCGCCGCCGCCGAGAATGGTGAGCTTCATGCCCGTACGCTACTCGCCGCGGCTGCTCGTCGGCCCCGGCCGCTGACCGGCCGGGTGTGCCGGTTCAGCCGAGGTCGAAGGCGTTGGGCAGGCCGAGACGGTAGCGGGTGCGGTCGTGGCGTCTGAGGGGTTCCATCTCCGGGGCGCGGAACAGGGGTGTGATCGTGCAGCGCGGCGCCGGGGAGCCGGTGCGGTCCAGCAGGGCGTTGACCGCCGCGCGGGCGGAGGCGTTGGCACCTTCCATGGTCGCCAGGTCGATGTCGACACTGACATAGTCCCCCGCCAGGTAGAAGTTCGGGATCCGGGTCCCGGCCCGGGGGCGGTTGTGGAACGTCCCCACAGGGTGGATGAGGAGTTCGTCGTCGTTGGTGGGGTTCGGGGTGCCGAGGCCGTCGACGCCGGGGTCGAGGAACCAGGAGTGCAAGGAGCTGTCCTTGAGGACCACCTTGCCGGTGTCGTTCAGCGCCGCCTTCAGCTGCGCCCACACCTCTTTGGCGACTTCGGTGCTGGTGCACTGCTTCGCGGTCCTGCCGTACAGGATGCCCGGCCGGTCCCACTCGGAGATGTCCACGGACACGCAGTCCACCGCCACTCCGTCGCCGTAGTCGGCGGGGAAGTCGCGATCCGGCCAGTGCGCCGCCTGCTGGATGGCCGTCAGGGACCAGGGCGAGTCGATGCAGTTGAGATGACCGTGCAGCATCGGGGCGCTCTCGGTCAGATAGAACTGGATGCCCGTCATCCAGTCGGTCTGCAGCTTGTCGCAGCGGGCGAGCTGCGGATCCGCCGCACGCAGCTCCGGGCCCCAGGTGCGCCGTGCGTGCTCCACCGGCATCGCGGAGATGTAGTGGTCGGCCGTCACCGACTCCCGCGCACCCTGCGGGTTCTCGACGACGGCACCCGTCACCTGCCCGGAGGCGTACTTCACCTCCCTCACGGTCCAGCCGACGCGGAACTCCACGCCCAAGGACTCGAGATGAGCCACCCAGGGGTCTATCCAGGCCTCGTTGGTGGGTGCGTCGAGGATCCGGTCGAGCGGTCCGTCGGCGCCGCGCCCGAGCGCGTTGAAGACGAAGGCCTCCAGAAGGGTGGCGACCGTGCGGGTGCTGGCCTCCTCCGCCTTGGTGGCCACGATGTTGCGGGTGAGTCCGACGGCGAGGATGCGCTGGTAGTCGTAGCTCATGTCCTCGGCCCTGATGAACTCCCACCAGGGCGTGCGTTCCCACGTACGGTCGCGGCGCTCGTCGCAGCTGGTGAGGAAGACCAGCAGACGGTTCACGAAGTACGCGGTCTCGTGGAACGGGATGGCGAGGGCCGTGTCGAGCAGGGCGGTCAATGCCCGGCGGATGTCGTCGAGGGTGAGGTCGGGTGGCTGGTGCCCGGGCCAGGGGAGGGGGATGCGCAGATCCTCACGGCCCGTGCGGGTGAACGACATCTCGGACGGCGCGACCAAATTGTCCCAGACGCCGTGCGGGTTCCCGGGGAAGGGGATGCGGCGCATGGTGTCGGGGAGGTTGTGGTAGATGCCCGGGATGAAACGGAAGCCGTGCTCGCCGGGGAGCGGTCTGCGCCCACCCTTCGCGCTGTCGGGTACGTCGATGCTTCTGGCCTTGCCGCCGAGGGCCCGGCGCTCGTACACGGTGACCCGTAAGCCGCGCTCAGCGAGTTCGTGAGCGGCCGTCAGTCCGGCGACGCCTCCGCCGAGGACGGCGACGGAAAGGGGTGGCGAGGCCTCAGGGGTGGCTGCCGCGGCGGTGTGGGCGACCCCCACGGTGCCGAGGGCCGCGGCGCCGCCGACGCCGGCGGCGCCTGCCATGAAGGTGCGCCGTGAGGTACGGGGCACGGTGTGTCCCGGACTGCGGTGTCCTGCATTGCGTCGGGAGGTGCCAGAACGGTCCATCCGAGCCCCCTTACCGTTGGTAACTGTCGCACCCGGCGCTGGAGCATACGGAGATCCCTCACGACTCGGAAGCCACGCGGGAGCCCCGGTCGCGCAATGGCTGGAAAATGGAGCCATGGCCAGACGCATCAAACGCACCAAAGACACCACGCCTCCCGCCCTCACCGCAGACTCGCCGTGCCCCTGCGGCCTGCCGGACACCTACGCCCGGTGCTGCGGCCGGTTCCACAGCGGAGAGGAGTCCGCGCCCACCGCGGAACTGCTGATGCGTTCGCGCTACAGCGCATTCGTCGCCCACGACGCCGCATATCTGCTGCGCACCTGGCACTCGTCGACGAGGCCGTCGCACCTCGAACTGGACCCCGGCATGCAGTGGACGGCACTCGAGATCGTCGACTCGACGGACGGCAGCGCGTTTCACACGACCGGCACGGTCACCTTCCGCGCCCGCTACCGCCACCACGGCAAGCGCGGTGAGCTGCACGAGCGCAGCAACTTCGAGCGGGAGCAGGGCTGGTGGGTGTACGTGGACGGCACCTTCCTGGAGTGAGCCGACGAGCCCGCCGCCCAGGCCGGTGGGAACTGGTTCAATGCACACGTGATCGAACTGATCGAAGTGCTGGCGGCGGCAGCCGCCGCCGCTCTCGTCGGCCGGCTGGTGCTGCGCAGACGCCGGCAGCGGGCGGCCCTCGTCGACGCGGGCGAAGAGGCGGGAATCCCGTGCATGCTCAAGCGCTCGACGGGCGGCTCGCGTTGGCGGCCGGGGCGCCTGCTGATCGGCACGGGCCCTCTCGCGTGGCAGGCATCCTGGGGCGGCCGCAGGTCCGCCCTCCCCGCCGGCCTGCGCCGCACCGGGGTGCGGGCACCGTCGATGCGCGAGGCGCTGGGCATCAACCCGGGGTCCCGGATCGTCGAGTGCGAGGCGGCGGACGAGGTCATCCTGATCGCGGTCATGCCGCAAGAACTGGACCACGTCCTGAAGGCCGTCGACAGCGCCTGAGCACCCGCCCGGCGGCGGCAGCCCACGTCGCGCCGCGGGGTGACCCGCCCCGGGACCCGCCCGCCCTGCACCCGCCCGCGTCCCGGGCACCCGCGCGTCCCGCACTCCCGTGCATCCGGGCACCCGCGCGTCCCGTGCAGCCGGGCATCCCGTGCCGCGGTGCATCCGTGCATCCGTGCATTGGTGTGTTCCATGCACCCGTGCGGCGGGCACCCGCGCGTTCCCTGCACCGTGCACGGGGCGCTCCGTGCATCCGCGGGTTTTCCGTCCACCGGTGCGTTCCACGTATCCGTGTAGCGCGGGCAGGCGGGCACCCCGCGCGTCCCGTGCACCCGGGCACCCGGGCGTTCCGCACTCCCGGGCGCCCCGCGCCCCCCCCCGCGCCCCCCCGCGTCAGCGGATGTGGCGGCCCGAGATCGCGCGGGCGATCAGCAGGCGCTGGATCTCGCTCGTGCCCTCGAAGATCGTGTAGATCTTGCTGTCCCGGTACATCCGCTCCACCGGGTGCTCGCGGCTGTAGCCCGCGCCGCCGAGGATCTGGATCGCCTTCTCCGTGGCGCTCACCGCCAGTTCGCCCGCGCGCAGTTTGGCCATGGAGCCCTGGCCGGCGTCGAAGTCCTGGCCGTTGCGCGCCATCCAGGCGGCCTGCCAGATCAGCAGCCGTACCGCCTCGATCTCCGTGCGGATGTCCGCCAGGGCGAACGCGATCGACTGGTTCTCGATGATCGGCCGGCCGAAGGCCTCACGCTCACCGGCGTACTGAAGGGCGTACTCGTAGGCGGCCCGCGCGATGCCGAGCGCCTGTGCGCCGACGGTCGGACGGCTGACCTCGAAGGTGGCCATGGCCGCCTGGCTCTTGGCCTTCGTGCCTTCGCGGGCGCGGGCGAGGCGCGCGTCGAGTCTTTCCTTTCCGCCGAGCAGGCAGCTGCCCGGCACGCGCACGTCGTCGAGGAAGACGTCGGCGGTGTGCGAGGCGCGCAGACCCAGCTTCTTGATCTTCTTGGAGCCGCCGAGACCGGGTGTGTTGGGCGGCACGATGAACGCGGCCTGACCGCGCGCGCCGAGCCCGGTGTCCGCGGAGGCGACGACGACATGGACGTTCGCGATGCCGCCGTTGGTGATCCAGGCCTTCTGGCCGTTGATCACCCACTCGTCCTTCGCCTCGTCGTAGCGGGCGCGGGTGCGCATCCCCGAGACGTCGGACCCGGCCTGCGGCTCCGAGACGCAGAACGCCGCGAGCTGCGGATCGGCCTCATCGCCGAAGCACTGCGGGACCCACTCGGCCAGCTGGTCGGGTGTGCCGGAGGAGAAGATCCCGGCGACGGCGAGCGAGGTGCCGAAGAGCGCCATGCCGATGCCGGCGTCACCCCAGAAGAGTTCCTCGTTGGCTATCTGGAGGGAGAGGCCGGTGGGGTCGCCGAACATGTCGGCGAGCGACTCGAATCCGTAGAGGCCGATCTTCGCGGCCTCCCGGATCACCGGCCAGGGTGTCTCCTCGCGCTCGTCCCACTCGGACGCGGCCGGCCGGACGACGTCGGCCGCGAAGCCGTGGACCCAGTCCCGCAGGTCCCGCTGCTCTTCGGTGAGCTGAAGGGAGAAGGGGGCCATGGCGATCAGGCCTTCGGGATGTCGAAGTAGCGGGTCAGCCCCGACGCCAGGACGACGTCGCCGGCAACCTTGAGCTTCCGCGTCATGAACATGGTCACCGGGTTGGCGTTTCCGGAGACCAGCTTGAGGAACTCGGCGTCGCCCATCATCAGCGTAGTCCGCGCCTCGGTGTCGGAGCGGCCCTCCGTGACCGTGCAGGTCCCGTCGGCGATGGCGGTCTCGAAGGTCTCGTCGCTCTCGCCGGTGATCTTCCAGCGGATGAGGGCCGTCAGGGAGCCCGCGCTGTCGGGGCGGAACTGCTGCCCCATCCGCCCGAAGACCTCACGGAGCACCCGCTGCCGCAGCTCCCCCTGCATGACCTGGCCGATCTCCTTGCCGGACAGGCCCTTCACGATCTTCGCGAACTCCTCGGGGGAGACGGCGGAGAAGTCGAGGCCGCCCAGCTCGCTGCCGATACCGTCTGCCACAGCATTTCCTTACTCCTGAGTAAACTTACTTTTGGGTAAAGTAACGAAAGGCCGCCCCTCGAACAAGAGGGGCGGCCTGAAGTCAAGGAGTGAAGGGCGGCGGGGGGCGGTCAGCGACCGCGTCGCGGTCCGACCGTGAGCCGGGGGTCATACGCGGCCAGCACCTTGTTGGCCCGTGCCAGCGTGGACAGTGCGTGCTCCCTGTCGGCCCGGTCCTCCGCGCACAGCGGCCCGCGGAACAGGCCCACCTCGCGTGCGGCGCACTCGGCGTCGATCTCCGCCTGCAGGATGTGGGCCGGCATGCAGGAGCCGATCATCACGGCGACACGGTCGGGGATCGGCACCGGGACGAGGGGGGAGGCGATCACGTGAAGTCCTTCTCTACCGTTACGGGTCGCCCCGTTGATTTCTCGTTACGCGGGAGTAAGTTGCCCCGCGAGTAAGTGCCGAGGTCCCGTCAACTCCCCGCCCGCGAACTGCGAACCCGCGAACTGGAGCCGACCATGGGCGTACACAAGGATCTGAAGAGGGCGAGAAAGCACAGCGATCTCGCCGATCGCGTCCTGGTCGAACTGGTCAGGGAGGACGGTGTCGTACGAGAGGCGCGCACAGCGCTCCTCGTCCGGCCGTCCGTCTCCGGCAGCACCGCCGACATACCTTACGCGAACGCCGCCGAAGCACCCCAATCGGCAGTGCTGCGCCGTAAGGGTGACGACGGCCGCTGGCGACCGGTCACCGCCGCCGAATTCGCACGTCAAGTGACCGAAACCGCCAAGGGGTTGATCGCCGCGGGCCTCGAGCCGGGCGGCCGCGTCGCCGTGATGTCGCGCACACGGTACGAATGGACTGTGCTCGACTTCGCAGTCTGGGCGGCCGGCGGGCAGAGCGTGCCGATCTACGCGACCTCCTCCGCGGAGCAGGTCGCATGGATCCTGCGGGACAGCGGCGCCGCCCAAATCGTCGCAGAGACACGGGAACACGCCGAGCTCGTGGCTGAGGCCGCCCAGGGCATGGACGCACCACCCCGCGTCTGGACCCTCGACGGCGACGCAATGGTGACACTGGCCACACTCGGCGACGGGATTCCCGACGAGGAGATCACCGCACGGCGCGCGGCTCTTACGCCCGACTCCGTCGCCACCCTCTGCTACACGTCCGGCACCACGGGGCAGCCCAAGGGCTGCGTCCTCACCCATGGCAACCTGCACGCCGAGGCGTCCAACACCGTCGAGCTGCTCCACCCCGTCTTCCAGGCCGTCACCGGCCAGACGGCGTCCACCCTGCTGTTCCTGCCGCTCGCCCACATCCTGGGCCGCACCATCCAGATCGCCTGCCTGATGGCGCGGATCGAACTGGGGCACTGCCCCAGCATCAAGCCCGACGAACTCCGTCCCGAACTGCAGAGCTTCAGGCCCACCTTCCTGGTCGGGGTGCCGTACCTCTTCGAGAAGATCCACGACACGGGCCGCGCCACTGCGGAGAAGATCGGCCGTGGCGCGTCGTTCGACCGCGCGCACCGCATCGGGGTCCGGTTCGCGGAGGCGTACCTGGCGAAGTTCCTCGGTACCGGCACCGCGACGGCCGGAGGTACCGGAAGAGGCGCAGGGCCCGCCCTCACCGCCGCCTGGGCACTGTACGACCTGCTGGTCTACCGGCGCATCCGCAAGGAACTCGGCGGCCGGCTGCGCTACGCGATCAGCGGCGGATCGCCGCTCGACCGCGAGCTCAACCTCTTCTTCTGCGCCGCGGGCATCGTGATCTACGAAGGGTACGGGCTGACCGAGACCACCGCGGCCGCCACGATCATCCCGCCGCTCGCCCCGCGTCCCGGCACCGTCGGGCAGCCCGTGCCCGGCACCGCGATCCGCATCGCGGACGACGGCGAGGTGCTGATCAGGGGCGGCATCGTCTTCGGCTCGTACTGGAACAATCCGGCGGCAACCGGCGAGGTGCTCCACGACGGGTGGTTCGCCACCGGCGATCTCGGCGCCCTGGACGACGACGGGTACCTGACGATCACCGGCCGGAAGAAGGACATCCTGGTCACCTCGGGCGGCAAGAACGTCTCACCCGCCGTCCTCGAGGACCGGCTGCGCAGCCGCCCACCGGTCGGCCAGTGCATCGTCGTCGGGGACAACCGCCCCTACGTGGCCGCGCTCATCACCCTGGAGCCAGAGGCGATGGAGCACTGGTCGGCCGTACGGAAGCGCCCGAAGGGCACGCCGCTCGCCGAGCTCTGCGAGGACCCGGAGCTGATCGCCGACGTGCAGCGGGCCGTGGACCATGCGAACGCGGCGGTCTCGCGCGCCGAGTCGATCCGACGGTTCGTCATCGTGCCGGGCGAGTTCAACGAGGAGAACGGCCTGCTCACCCCGTCGTTGAAGATCAAACGCCATGCGGTGGCCGCCGCCTACGCGAAGGAGATCGACGCGCTGTACGCCTGAGCCGTCCGTCCGTCCGTTGGTTGGTCCGGCCGGTGCGGCGTCTGCGGCCCGGCTCAACGGGCCGGGCCGTCGCGGCGCTCCCGCAGATGCAGCGCACGCAGCACGCCCTCGGTGGCGAACCGGCCCTCGGGGTCCTTGAGCCGAGCGCCGAAGATGGACTCCAGATTGCGCAACCGGTAGCGGACGGTCTGGGGGTGCACCTCGAGCAGCTCGCCCATCTGGGCCGCGGTGCCACGGGTGTCCAGCCAGATCCGCAGGGTCTCGATCAGCCGGCTCCGGCGGGTGGGCGTCAGTCCGGCGAGGGGAGCGAGCTCGCGCTCCGCGATCCGGTCCAGCAGCGCCGGGTCGGCGAGCAGCCACAGGCTGAGCATGTGGTCCGCGCAGAAGGCGAGAGGGGTGTCCTCGACGATGCCCGAGTCGATGAAGTCGAGGAGGCGGCGGGCCCAGCGGATCGAGTCCGCGGCGCCGGCGGTCGGTACGGTCAGGCCCACGGCGGCCCGGGTCCCGGTCAACGCGGCTTCGAGCCGCTGTCTTCGTCGGGCGTCGACCGGCCCCGGGACGAGTAAGTGCGGCTGAGGTCCGCCGAGATCCGCCAGGACATCGTTGTCGATCGCCGCCGCGGTCCATTCCGTCGAAGGGCGCAGGGCGATGAGGGTGACCTGCTCGGGGAGGGCCCAGCGGGCCTGCTCCGCCAGTTCCGCGATCGCCGTGCGCGGCACGGGAGGCCCGGCCATGATCAGGTGCAGCAGCCTGCGCCGCAGCGTCTCGCCGTGCTCGACCGACTTTGCCTGGACCTCCAAGTAGCCCTCCCTGGTGAGGGCTTCGAGCTCGTCGACGTAGGCGAACAGGGCGTCGGCGAAGCTCAGCATCAGCGTGGGGGAGAGGTTGTACCGCCGGCCCACCCGCTTGGCCCGGCGCAGGGCCACGCGGGCGCCGAGCCGGTACGCGCCGTGGAGGGAGTCCAGGCTGCGCCCCTCGTACGCCTCGAACCGGCCGAAGCGGCGCAGCATCTCGTCGCGCAGCGGCGACGGCGTCGACGGGGCGGCGACCTGATCGACGAAGACGGAGATGTTCTGCTCGACACCGATCTGGATGGCCTGCCCGTACGGGCCCTTGAGGAGCCGCCCGTACTCCGGGTAGGCGCGGGTCACCTCGAGGCCGATCTCCTGGATGAGACTGGGCAGTTCGGGCCTGATGATTGCCGCGAACTCCTGGGGCAGCGGCCCCAGGGGCTCTCCCGCGTCGGACGGCCGGGTCGTTCTCGGCATGGTTCTCCCCTCGTGGTCCGGGTCCAGGACCCCGGTGATGTCCGGTGGGAGTGTGATGTGGCTGTGGGGGGAAGCGCTCCCACGGACCGACAGGCGTGACTCTTCGTTGAGTGCTGAACATAGACCAGACGGGCGCGCCTGCACAGCAGTTGGTACGCGGTGACATGAGTGCGGCCGGTATCCGTCGGCGGTCCGCGGTGAACTCGTGCCGCCGGGCCGGGGCTGCTCACATTCCGACAACAAAAGCACTGTGGGTTCTTGCGGGGCGACAAGAAAATACCCGCTGGTAGGGGTGGTGCGGGAATCTCTGGAACCAGTATTGCGCGGCGGGTTACCCGCTCGTAACGTCACATCCGCAAGCGCTCGACCGGGTGGCCGAAAGAATTCGCCCGCGTTCCATGAAGTGCGCCGCAGCCATTGTCGGCCCGTCCGCCCGGGCCGAAAACGGTCCATCAGGTACGCCCATCCCCCTGAAGGGAACGACCCGTGCGAAGAATTGCCAGAAACGCAGTGATCGCCTCTGCGGCATTCGCCGCCGCGCTCGGAATGACAGTCACGTCGGCGTCGGCCACGTCGCTGGCCACCTGGACGGTGACGCCGGGCGGCTCGTTCACCGCCGTCGCCGAGAACCCCACCCTCACCGTCCCCGCCGCCACGCTGGACTGCGCCTCCTCCCACGCGAGCGGGTCGCTCGCCACCGGCTCCGGGAACCCGGGAGAAGGCATCGGCACCATCACCACCCTGACCTTCGAGGACTGCTCGGTGATCGGCATCACCTTCGACGTCACCACCAAGAGCTTCCCGTGGAGCCTGGACGCCACCGCTGTCAGTTCCGTGCCGAACGCGATCGACGGCTCCATCACCGGCGTCGACGCGAGCATCAGCGGATCCGGCTGCGTCGCGGACTTCACCGGTGCCGTGACCGGCCACTACAAGAACGACACCAAGGAGCTCGTCATCAACGGCGGCAGCCTGGTCGCGTCCAACGCGGACTGCCTCGGGCTGATCAACGACGGCGACGAGGCGCTGTACGAGGCCGTCTACGCCGTCTCGGGTGGCCACACCATCACCCAGGACTGACATCGGCCGGCCGCACACGACCCCGTGACCCGCCACGGGTCGCGGGGTCCCGCGACGGACTTCTCCCTCCCCGGAAACGGGTCGGGGTGAATTCTCGCGACGCAATTCAGATCGCATTTTCCGGGACAACGGGAGAGCAGTCCATGGGGGCATCATGACGGTTGTCGGCAAACGACCCCTTCGTCTTTCCCGTCTTGTCGTGTTCGGCGCCGCCGGCCTCGTGGCTGGATTTCTCGTCGGCCCCGGGCAGGCGGCGCAGGCGCGCGATGCCGATATCAGCCTGGCGTACCTGTGTACATTTCCGTCGGGCAGGCAGGCCGTGACCGCCGACATCACCGGCACCTATCCGGACGCCGGTGGCGTGAACGTGCCGATCCAGCCGGGTGAGCCGACCGTGAGAGTGTCGATCCCGGCCGTGGCACTCGAAGGCGCACTGCCCGAGGGCGCCACCGCCGTCGAGGGCACGGCCGAGCTGACCACAGGCGTCGCACAGAACGGCCGTGCGGCGGAGGCGAAATGGAGCGGACTTCTCGCACCGGCCGCCGCGGTGCCCGACTCCGGCGACCTGGTCCTCGAACACCGAGGCCCTGTCCCCTCGGTGACGGTGACCGCGCCCGGGGACGTCACCTTCACTGCGGGCCGCATCAGCCTGGAACTTCGGCCGAAGACGCCGAAGACGCCGGAGACGAGTGACGGAGCGGAGCCGATGGCGCTGCCCGCTGTCGACTGCGTACCGGTCGCCGCTCAGGACCGCCGGCTCGCCTCCGTACCCGTGCCGGACGAGACACCCCCGGAACAGCCGTCCGGGACCCCGGAGCCGTCCGCGTCCCCCACCGACGCGGAACCCGAAGAGCGGGAGGGCGTCGCCGTCGGCCCCTCGCCCTCCCCTTCCGCGCCGGAGAACCCGTGCCCGAAGGACCCGCCGGCCGGCCGGATCGACGAGAGCTTCGTGCCGCAGCCCCCGCCCGGAGAGGCGCCCCGGGTCACCAACCTGCCCGGGCGGCTGGGCTGCGCGTACGCCGTCGGCCTCGCCAATGTCGAGAAGCTCGGCGGCGCGATGATCGTGAACGACCCGACGAAAGAGCCGCGGCTGATCAATGTGCTGGCCGTTGCGCGGTCGGTCTCGCGGCCGGGCAACCGGCCCGGCGGCTTCTACTTCCGCGCCGACTCCTACGGCGAACTGCCCCTGCCGGACGCCCGGTCCACCTTCCTCGGCTTCGGATTCCAGCCCGTGTCGGCGCGGGTGGAGTTCACCAACGGACCGGTCACGATCTCCACCGGGACCATCGGGTCGCCGCCCAACAGGGTCAACTTCGCCACCGCCGGCTTCTACCAGTCGTTGCGCGTCTACGACGTCAAGGTCAACGGCACGCCCTTGGACGTGGGCCCCGACTGCCGCACGGCACGGCCCTTCCGCGTGGTCCTGCACGGCAAGTTCCCGGACTACGAGAACGTCTTCAAAGGCGGGCCGATGCGAGGGACCGTGACGATCCCTGAGTTCTCCGGATGCGGCACCGGCGGCGAGGACCTGGACCAGTTGTTCAGCGCCTCCCTCTCCGGTCCGGGCAACCTCGTCGCCATGAACCAGGGGGTGCTCTGCATCCCGAACACACCGAACAACGACTGTCCGCCAAGGATCCCGCCGCTCCCCGGACAGGAGCCCCCCGGGCCACCCTCCCGGTGACCTCGCGGCCCCGCCCCCACCCCGCCCCCGGGGCCGCGAGGTACCCCCCGGTCCATCACACCGCCGGCCCGCATACGCACTGGAGGACAAGGTGTCCGCGCCGCGTTGTCATCGTGTGACAAGGCCTTCAGTTCGGCCTGAATGCGCTGGTCACAGCCATTGCCCCGGCCGCCTACCCGAACGTAACGTGCGGGCGCCCGGTGCACTTCCACCACTGTCGACACCTCGTGCGCAGCCCGCTGCCCACGGACAACCGAACCGGGAGGTGAGATGGGAATCGAGGTAGTCGTCGAAGGTCTCACCAAGTCCTTCGGCAGGCAGAACATCTGGCAGGACGTCACACTCACCCTCCCGGCCGGAGAGGTCAGCGTCATGCTCGGCCCCTCCGGCACCGGAAAGACCGTGTTCCTGAAATCGATCATCGGGCTGCTGAAGCCCGAGCGCGGCCGTGTCCTCATCAACGGCGTCGACATGGTGAACAGCCCGGAACGCGACATCTACGAGACACGCAAACTCTTCGGCCTGATGTTCCAGGACGGCGCGCTCTTCGGATCGATGACGCTCTTCGACAACATCGCGTTCCCGCTGCGCGAACACACCCGCAAGAAGGAGTCGGAGATCCGGCGCATCGTCATGGAGCGCATGGACATGGTCGGACTCCTCGGCGCGGAGGGGAAACTCCCCGGAGAGATATCCGGCGGCATGCGCAAACGCGCCGGCCTCGCCCGCGCCCTCGTCCTCGACCCGCAGATCATCCTCTGCGACGAGCCCGACTCCGGTCTCGACCCGGTCCGCACCGCCTATCTCTCCCAGCTCCTCATCGATCTCAACGCGCAGATCGACGCCACCATGCTCATCGTCACGCACAACCTCGACATCGCGGCCACCGTCCCCGACAACATGGGCATGCTCTTCCGGCGCAGCCTGGTCACCTTCGGGCCCCGCGAGGTCCTGCTGACCAGCGAGGAGCCGGTCGTCGCCCAGTTCCTCGGCGGGCGCCGCGAAGGCCCCATCGGCATGTCGGAGGAGAAGGACGAGGCCACCCTCGCGAGGGAGCGGCGCAGCGGCAGCGGAACATACGCCGGCGGACCGCGGACCGTCGTCCCGCAGCTGGAACCCTCACCCGGCATGCCCGTCCGACAGGCCGCGCTGCGCCGCAGGGAGCGGGTCCTCGGCATGATGGCCCAACTGCCTGACCCCGCCCGTACGGCCATCATGAAGAGCTACGGCGGAGTGACGACGTGACCGCCCGGCTTCCGGAGCCGCCCTCCGCGCCGCCCGAGGGCGAGCCCACCGACGCGCCGGCGCCGAGACCCCCCTCGAAGGCGCTCGCCCCGCTGCGTGAGACCGGGAAGCTGTTCGCGCTCGCCGCCACCGTCACGCGGGCGATCTTCCGCCGCCCCTTCCAACTGCGCGAATTCATCGAACAGTTCTGGTTCGTGGCGAGCGTCACCATCCTCCCCGCCGCCCTGGTGTCCATACCGTTCGGCGCGGTCATCGCCCTCCAGGTCGGTTCGCTGACCCAGCAGCTCGGAGCCCAGTCCTTCACCGGCGGGGCCAGCGTCCTCGCCGTCATCCAGCAGGCCAGCCCACTGATCGTCGCGCTGCTGATCGCGGGCGCCGGCGGCTCCGCGATCTGCGCCGACCTCGGCTCCCGCAAGATCCGCGAGGAACTCGACGCGATGGAGGTCATGGGCGTCTCGCCCGTCCAACGCCTTGTCGTGCCACGGGTACTGGCCACCATGCTCGTGGCCGTCCTGCTCAACGGCATGGTCTCCGTCGTCGGCACCCTGGGCGGCTACTTCTTCAACGTCATCATGCAGGGCGGCACACCCGGCGCGTACCTCGCCAGCTTCTCCGCGCTCGCCCAGCTGCCCGACCTGTACATCAGCGAGCTCAAAGCCCTGATCTTCGGCTTCATCGCGGGCATCGTCGCCGCCTACCGCGGACTCAACCCGCGCGGCGGCCCCAAGGGCGTCGGCGACGCGGTCAACCAGTCCGTCGTCATCACCTTCATGCTGCTGTTCTTCGTGAACATGGTCCTCACGGCGATCTATCTGCAGATCGTCCCCCCGAAGGGGGGCTGAGCGATGTCCGTGCTCGGCCGGCTCGACCGCTCGGGTGACCAGCTCACCTTCTACGTCCGCGCCCTGCTGTGGATCCCGAGGACCCTGCTCCGCTATCTGCGCGAGGTCCAGCGCCTCCTCGCCGAGGTCGCGTTCGGCAGCGGCGGCCTCGGGGTCGTCGGCGGCACCATCGGCGTGATGATCGCCATGACCCTGTTCACCGGCACCGTCGTCGGCCTCCAGGGATACGCGGCGCTCAACCAGATCGGCACGTCGGCCTTCACCGGATTCATCTCCGCGTACTTCAACACCCGTGAGATCGCGCCCCTGGTCGCAGGCCTTGCGCTCTCCGCGACGGTCGGCGCCGGCTTCACCGCCCAGCTCGGCGCGATGCGCATCAATGAGGAAGTGGACGCCCTCGAGGCGATGGGCGTGCGCTCCATGCCGTACCTGGTCACGACCCGCATCATCGCCGGCGTCGTCGCTATCGTCCCGCTCTACGCGATCGGACTGCTCAGCTCCTACCTCGCCTCCCGCTGGATCACCGTCCTGTTCAACGGCCAGTCCGCAGGCACCTACGACCACTACTTCAATCTGTTCCTCTCCCCGGACGACGTCCTGCTCTCGATCCTCAAGGTGCTGATCTTCAGCGTGATGGTGATCCTCGCGCACTGCTACTACGGCTTCCACGCATCCGGCGGCCCGGCCGGTGTGGGCGTCGCCGTCGGCCGTTCCGTGCGCAACGCCATCGTGCTGATCAGTGTCACCGACTTCTTCCTCTCGCTCGCCATCTGGGGCGCGACCACGACGGTGAAGGTGGCCGGATGACTGCGCAAACGGCAAGGAGACGGCTCGCGGGCGTGGCCTTCCTGCTCGTGCCGGTGCTGCTCATATGGCTCTCGGTCGCCGTCTACGACAAGAAGTTCACCGACGACGCCACCGTCACCGTCCTCACCGGGGCCGTCGGCAACGAGATGCACCACGGGGCGGAGGTCAAACTGCGGGGCGTCGTCGTCGGCGAGGTCCGCGACATACGGGCCGACGGCACCGGCGCCCGCCTCACCCTCGCCGTGGAACGTGACCAGCTGGGCCGTATCCCGGCGGACGTCACCGCGCAGATGCTGCCCACGACCCTGTTCGGGGAACGCTTCGTCGCGCTCGTGCCACCCGCTCGCAATCCCTCTCCGCGGGCACTGCGGACCGGGGACACCATCACCCAGGACCGCTCCGCCAACGCCATCGAACTCGAGCAGGTCCTCGACAACGTCCTTCCGCTGCTCACCGCCGTCAAGCCCGAGAAGCTGTCCGCCACTCTCACCGCCGTCTCCCGGGCCCTCGAAGGCCGCGGCGACCAGCTCGGCGAGACTCTCGAGACCCTCGACGCGCACCTGCGGAAGCTGAACCCGCAACTGCCCGTCCTCAACCGGGACATCGCCCACCTCGTCGAGGTCAGCCACCTCTACGCGGACGCCGCCCCCGGCATCCTCGCGGCGCTCACCGACTTCACCACCACCAGCGGCACCATCGCCGACCAGCAGGCGGAACTCGCCGGGCTCTACGGCTCGACGACCAAGACGGCACAGGACATGACCGACTTCCTGCACAAGAACAAGAACAACCTGATCCGGCTGGCCGCCGCGGGCCGGCCCACCCTCGAACTGCTCGCCCAGTACTCGTCGTCCTTCCCGTGCACGCTGCGCACCCTCGCCGGGTTCGTGCCGGCCATGGACAAGGCCCTCGGCAAAGGCACCGACGAACCGGGACTCCACGTGGACGTGACGGCCGTGCCCTCCCTCGGCAAGTACGTTCCCGGCAAGGACACCCCGAGGTACGACGGCGGCGGCGGACCCCACTGCTACGCCGTCCCCTACACCGGCAGGCCCGCCCCCGCGGCGGCCGCGGCGGCGGGGGCGAGCCTGGGACTGCCCAACTCCCCGCAGGAGAACCGGCTCGTCAACGAACTCATGGCGCCCGAACTGAAGAAGGCGCCCGGCGAACTGCCCGACTGGAGCAGCGTCCTCACCGGCCCCGTCTACCGGGGGGCGGAGGTGACACTCCGATGAAGCGCCGCAGCCTCGCGGGACCGATCGTCAAGTCCGTCGCGTTCATCGTGGTCACCGTCCTCGCCACCACGGTGCTCGCGTTCAGCATCGCCAACACCGGAGTCGGCGACACCGCTGCCTACAAGGCACGTTTCACCGATGTCACCGGGCTCGTCGAGGGCGACAGCGTCCGCATCGCCGGGGTCAAGGTCGGCCAGGTCGAGTCGGTCGAAGTCGTCGACCGCCGCGTCGCCGAGGTCGGCTTCAGCGTCCAGAAGGGCCGCGCACTGCCCGCCTCCGTCACGGCGTCCATCAAGTACCTCAACATGGTCGGCCAGCGCTACATCGACCTCGACCAGGGGGCCGGGCCGGTCGGCCGTCGCTTCGCCGCCGGGGACACCATCCCGCTGGAGCGCACCACCCCCGCCCTCGACCTGACCCAGCTCTTCAACGGCTTCCAGCCGCTGTTCGAAGGGCTGTCGCCCGGCGAGATCAACGACCTCGCCGCATCCGTCGTCCAGGTGCTGCAAGGAGAGGGCGGGACCGTCGACAGCCTCATCCGCCACGTCGGCTCGCTCACCCGCACCGTCGCCGGCAAGGACAAGGTCATCGGCGAGGTCGTCAAGAACCTCAACACCGTCCTCAAGACCGTCAACGACCGCGAGGCGAACTTCGACGAGCTCGTGATCACCCTTCAGAGACTGGTCAGCGGGTTCTCCGGCGACCGCAGACCTCTCGGGGAGGCAGTCGCGGCCATGGGAGACCTGACCACCGTCACCGCCGACCTGCTCAAGGACGGGCGCGCGCCCCTGAAAGCGGACATCGCGGAACTCGGGCGTCTGTCGAAGCAACTGGACAAGGGAACGCCGCAGATCGAGAACTCCCTTCAGAAGACCCCCGACAAGATGCGGGCCATCACCCGGCTCACCTCCTACGGGTCCTGGCTCAACCTCTTCCTCTGCGAGGCCAAGGTCGCCGGCGTCGCCACCTCGGACGGCAGCCCGCCGCCCACCGGGATCGGCATCACCGAGTCGAGGTGCCGGGAATGAGAGGCATCCGCTTCCGGTTCAAGCCGGTCAGAGAACGCAACCCCGTCGCCGTCGGCATCGTCGGTCTGCTGATCCTCGCGCTGCTGGGCATCACCGCCTACAAGGCCGACGCGCTGCCCTTCGTCGGCAAAGGCACCACCTACACCGCCGACTTCACGGAGGCGGCCGGACTCGACGAAGGCGACGAAGTGCGCATCGCCGGGGTCAAGGTCGGCGAGGTCACCACCGTCGCCCTCGCCGGGGCGAAAGTCAGGGTCACCTTCGAGGTGCGGGACGCCTGGATCGGGAACTCCAGCACCGCGGCCATCGCCATCAAGACGCTGCTCGGCGAGAAGTTCCTCGCCGTCGACCCGCTCGGCACCCGGCGCCAGAACCCCTCCACGACCATCCCCACCAGCCGCACCACCTCGCCGTTCGACGTCACCCAGGCCTTCAACGGGCTCGGCGAGACCATCGGGAAGATCGACACGGACAGGCTCGCGGAGAGCTTCGAGGCGATCAACGACACCTTCAAGAACTCCCCTCCGAACGTCCGCAACGCCGCCACCGGCCTCTCCGCCCTGTCGAAGACCGTGTCCGAGCGCGACACCCAGCTCGCCGCACTCCTCAAGGGCAGCAAGCAGCTCACCAGAACCCTCGACGGCAAGAAGAGCAGCTTCGAGACGCTGCTCGAGGACGGCAATCTGCTCCTCGGCGAGATCCAGGCACGGCGCGACGCCATCCACGCCCTGCTCACCGGCACCAAGAGCCTCGGCACCCAGCTGAGCGGAGTCGTCGAGGACAACCAACGACAGCTGAAGCCCACACTCGACGCACTCGGCAAAGTCACCACCGTGCTGCTGAAGAACCGCACGAAGCTGGACCAGACCCTGGCCCTCGTCGGACCGTACTACCGGCTCGTCGGCAACACCCTCGGCAACGGCCGTTGGTTCGACACCTACGTCTGCGGTCTCGTTCCCAAGCACTACCTGCCCGCCGGTACGCCCCCGCGGACCGGCTGCATGCCCCCCAAGCCCACCTCCGACGGCGGTGCATCGTGAAACTCAAGCGCATCGTCGGCATCGGCGCCGGCCTCGCCCTCATGGCCGTCGCCGGCACGTCCGGGGTGATGGCCCTCGAGGAGGACACCACTCGTATCACCGCCTACTTCGACCGTGCGACAGGCGTCTACGAGGGCTCCGACCTGCGTGTCCTCGGAGTGAAGGTGGGCACCGTCGACACCGTGCGGCCGGAGGGCTCCCAAGTGCGGGTCACCCTGCTGCTCGACAAGGATGTCAAGGTCCCCAAGAACGCTCACGCGGTCGTCGTGGCACCGAGCGTCGTCGCAGACCGCTACATCCAGCTCGCCCCCGCCTACACCGGCGGGGACCGCATCGAGGACGGCGCGGTGCTCCCCGCCAGGAACAACGCCATGCCGCTCGAGGTCGATCAGCTCTACGAGTCGATCACCGAGATCAGCACCGCTCTCGGCCCCGACGGAGCAGGCGCCGACGGCGCCCTCGCCCGCCTCCTCGACACCGGCGCGGACAACCTCAAGGGCAACGGCAAGGCGATCGGCGACTCCATCGAGCAGTTCGGCAAGGCCGCCAAGACCCTCGACGGCAGCAGCGGCGATCTCTTCGCCACCCTGTCCTACCTCCAGTCCTTCACCACCATGCTGAAGAAGAACGACGGGAACGTGGCCAAGGCCGAGAAGCAGCTGGCCACCGTCACCGGCTTCCTGGCCGAGGACAAGGAGAACCTCGGCGCGGCGCTCAAGAACCTGGGCACGGCACTGGCCCAGGTCAAGAAGTTCATCCGGGACAACCGGGGCAGCCTCAAGAAGAACGTCGACGCTCTCGTGCCGCTCACCCAGACCCTCGTCGACCAGCGGGCCTCGCTCGCCGAGGCGATGGACACCGCCCCCCTCGCGGCCGGCAACGCGCTGAACGCCTACGACCCGGTGCACCGCACCCTCAACGGCCGGGCCGACATCAACGAACTCAGCTACGGCGCCGCGATCGTCATCCCGCCCGACACCGGCTCCATGGCCGGACTCGTACCGGTGGACATCTCACGGCAGGAAGCCCTGCCGTCCCTGCCGCTGCCCCCGGTCGGCACGGTCTACGGCACCCCCGAGAAGCGGAAGGAGGAGTCCCGTTGAGAGGCACCCGCACCGGCCGCAGCACCCGCAGCACCCACAGCACCCGCACCGGCCGCAGTGTCCCCACCGGCCGTCGCCGCCCCCGCACCGCCGCCGTCGTGCTGGCGATCGGACTCTGCGTGAGCGCCGCCGGCTGCTCGATGCCCGAGGTCTCCGGCATCGAGCAGCTTCCCCTGCCCGGCGGGGCGGACCTCGGCAGCCACCCCTACGAGATCACCGCCGAGTTCGCCGATGTGCTCAGCCTCGCCCCGCAGTCGTCGGTGAAGGTGAACGACGTCGCTGTCGGCCGCGTCACCGAGATCACGCTCGACCCCGACGACTGGTCGGCGAAGGTCACCATGCGCGTCAACGGCGACGTGAAACTGCCCGCCAACGCCTACGCCCACCTCGAGCAGTCCAGTCTCCTCGGCGAGAAGTACATCCAGCTCACCCCGCCCGCGAAGGGACGGACGGCGCAGGGCGTCCTCGCCGACGGTGCGGCCATCCCGATGAGCCGCACCAACCGCAACCCCGAGGTCGAAGAGGTCTTCGGCGCGCTGTCGCTCCTCCTCAACGGGGGAGGCGTCAACCAGATCAAGACCATCGCCACCGAACTCAACAAGGCCCTCGGCGGACGGGAGCCGAAGATCCGCTCCCTGCTGAAGCAGGTCGACACGCTCGTCACCAGCCTCGACGACAACAAGGAGGACATCACCGCCGCCCTCGACGGCGTCAACCGTCTCGCCGCCACCCTCGCCACCCGCAAGCAGCAGGTCGGCACCGTCCTCACCGGACTCAGCCCGGGCCTGAAGGTGCTCGAGCAGCAGCGCGGCTCCCTGCTGACCATGCTGCGCGCCCTGGGCACCCTCTCCGAGGTGGCCGTGGACACCATCGACAAGTCCAAGACCGACACCATCGCCAGTCTGAAAGCGCTCGCACCGACCCTCAGGGCGCTCGCCGATTCGGGCCAGGACCTGCCGGACTCGCTCCAGGTACTGCTCACCTATCCGTTCACCGACGAGGTGCTGCGCGGCGTGAAGGGCGACTACCTCAACGTCTACCTGGACATGACGGCCGTACCCGGCACGACGATCATCCCCGAGTACGTACCCGACGACGCGCCCGCCGCCGCCTCCGGCAGCAGAGGCGGCACGGCGCCCCTCCCGCTGCCGGCCCTCACCCCCACCACGGGCCCGGGCGGAGGGACCAGCTGATGCTCACGCTCGCCACACGCCTCAAGAACATCGCGTTCCTCGTCATCGCCGTCCTGGTCCTCGGATTCGTCGGCGTGCGCTACGCCGACCTCGGCCACTTGGTCGGCATGCGCGACTACTACACCGTGCGTGTCCAACTCCCGCAAACGGGGGGTCTGTTCCCCCACTCCAACGTCACCTACCGCGGAGTGTCGGTCGGCCGGGTCGGACCCATCCGGCTGACCGACGAGGGAGTCGAGGCCGAGCTGCGCATCAAGGACGACGCCCCTTTGATCCCGGCCGACCTCGAGGCCGTCGTGGCGAACCTCTCCGCCGTGGGCGAGCAGTACATCGACCTGCGGCCGGCGAGCAATGACGCCCCGTACCTCAGCGACGGCGCGGTCATCGCCCAGGCGTCCACGCGGGTGCCCGCCCCCGTCACGGACGTCCTCACCGGCGTCGACGATCTCGCCTCCTCCGTCGACACGGAGTCCCTGCGGACGGTCGTCGACGAGTTCGGCGCGGCGCTGGGCGGCCGTGGTGAGGACCTCCAAGTGCTGCTGGACCACGGCAACGAATTTGTCCTCGCCGCCGATCGTGCCCTGCCCGTCAACACCCGTCTGATGATCGACGGGGAGACCGTACTGCGCACCCAGATCGAACACGGCCAGGCGCTCAAGGACTTCGCCGGCGGAGCGAAGGAACTGGCCGCCCAACTGAAGGGTTCCGACACCGACCTGCGCACCCTCCTCGCCGCCGCACCCGACGCGGCCGGGCAGATCAGCGGGCTGCTCCGCGACCTCGACCCGGCCTTCGGCGTTGTCGTGGCCAACCTCCTCACCACCGCGGAGGTCGCCGTCACCCGGCAGAACGGCATCGAGGAGCTGCTGGTGAAGCTGCCCGCCGTCGCCGCCGCCGGGTCCACTGCCGTCACGGACAAGGGAGCGAGATTCGGAATGTCCGTCACCTTCTTCGAACCGCTGCCCTGCACCGACGGATACGGCTCCACCGTCTACCGCAACGGCCTCGACATCGCACCCGCCCCCGCGGCCGGCACCACCGTCCGCTGCACCTCGCCGCCGAGCAGCGGCAAGAACGTGCGGGGCAGCGCGAACGCGCCGTCGGGCGGCCCTGTGCCCGACCCGGTACGGCCCGGCACGCTCCCCGGCGCTTCCGGCACCGGCACGGGATCCGGTGACGGCTCGGCGTCCACGCTCCCCGGAGCGCTCGGGCTGCCGGCCGTGACCGGCTCCGCTCCGCCCGGCATGCGCGGACTGCTGGGACTGGAGGTCTCACCATGACCGGGACCCGGATGATCGCCCTGTGGACGGCCGTCGTGCTGGCAGTGCTGTTCTGCGGGTTCGGCGGCTGGAGCTTCGCGCAGGCCGAGGCCGACGAGTCGTTGGCGTACGCCGGCTCCCGCGACACGGCACTCGCCGACGGCAAGCGGCACATCGCGAGCCTCACCAGCTTCGACGCGCAGCAGCCGGAGGCCGGCCTGCGGCGCTGGCTGGACGCCTCCACCGGCCCGCTGCGCGCGGACCTGAAGCGCCAGAGCACCACGACAGGACCGACGGCGCGGTCGGAGATCACCGACGCGGCGCTGACAGCGCTGGACGACCGGGCCGGCACGGCCGAACTGATCGCCACCGTCGAGGTCGAGACGGGACGCCCCGGCGGCGATGCGCCGCAGACCGAACGGAAGCGCCTCGAGGCCGCGCTTGCCCGCACCTCCGACGGCTGGAAGGTCCAGTCCCTGGCGGCCGTACCGGTCGGAGGAGTGTGACATGCGCGTCGAGGAAGGACAGCGGCCGGACGCCGGCACCGAGCCCGAGCCCCGTACCACCGGCACCGAGGCCGAACCCGCGGCGGCCGACCGCCGCCCACGCACCGGCCCTCGATGGCGGATGCCGGCGCTCGGGGCCGTGCTGCTCGCTCTGGTGCTCGGCGGAGCTCTGATGCTGCTGCGGGCAGAGCAGCTGACCGGGGTCCCCGCTGCCGGCAACCGGGCCCTCACCGACACCGAGGGCACCGCACGGGTCACCGGCGACGTCAGCGGGGCGCTGACGAAGATCTTCTCGTACACCCCGGACGACACCGACGCCACCCGCGCCGCGGCGCGGGAACTGCTCGCCGGGAAGGCGGCCCGCCAGTACGCGGACCTCTTCGGCCAGGTCGAGAAGCGCGCGGCGGAACAGAAACTGACGCTCACCACCCATGTCGTGCGCGCCGGTGTCATCCGGCTGACCGGCAGCAGCGCACAGCTGCTGGTCTTCCTCGACCAGGTCTCCGAACGGCAGGGCAAAGCACCCGCCACCGCCCCCGCACAGCTGTCCGTCACGGCGGAACTGGCCGACGGACGCTGGCGGATCGTCGACATCGCATCCCGCTGACCTGTGCAGCCGACAGGGGGAGGAAGAGGGGCACATGGCACGCACGACGAGGAACCCGCTGCTCGCGGCGGGTCTCGCACTGACCGTGGCGGCGGCCGGCTTCGCGGGATGGGGAGGGTGGTCCTGGTACGCGGCGGAGCACGACGACTCCGCGGCCTTCGCGCAGACGCGTGACGAGGCGCTGGCGGACGGCCGGCAGGCGGTGCAGAACATGAACACGCTCGATCACCGCGACCTCAAGAGGGGCCTCGACACCTGGGAGGACTCGACCACCGGTGATCTGCGAACCCAGCTTCGCGACGGCCGAAAGGAGTTCGAGCGCCAGATCCAGGAGGCGAAGACGGTCACCAGCGCGAAGGTCCTCTCTGCGGCCGTCACGGAACTCGACGACCGGGCCGGAAAGGCGAGCGTCATGGTCGCCCTGCGGATCACGGTGACCGCGCCGAAGGGCGAACCGGCCCGGAAGGAGAGCCGGATGCTCGGCGAACTGACCCGTACGCCGGAGGGCTGGAAGCTCAGCGCCCTCGGCCAGGCGCCCGTCGGCAACACCGCGGCAGAGTAACCAGCGAGAGGACGTCCGGACATGTCGACGACCCGTCACCTCATCAACCGGCAGCGGCGGCTGGCGACCACCGCGTCCCGCACGAGCGCGCCCGCCACCGGCGACGGGGCGGCCAAGGAGCGCCTTTCGACCCCAGGGCCGGCCCGCTCCGGCAGGCATCCCAACGGCCGGCGGGCTGCGGCCCGTGCCCCGGGCAAGGACGCCGCACGAGGGTCCGTGACCGGTGAAGCCGCCACCTCCCGGCGGGCCCGGCTCAAGCCCGTTCTGGCGGTACTCGCCGTGCTGACAGTCCTGCTCGGCGGCTTCGCCGCCTTCGCCGCGGATCGCGCCGCGGACCTGCGCGACCAGCCCTCCGCACGCAACACCGCACTCACCGACATCGCCCGCACGAGCGAGGTCAAGGGGCAGATCACCGAGGCCGTCGAGTCGGTCTTCTCCTACAACTTCGCCGATGCGGCAGCCCTCGACCAGTCGGTGCAGGAACATCTGACCGGCAATGCCGTCCAGCAGCACGACGAGATGCTCGCCGCCGTGCGGAAGGAGGGCCCGAAGCAGAAGCTCGTGCTCACGACCACGGTCACCGGCACAGGGGTGGAACTGATCGACGGTGATCGTGCGCGCGTCCTGGTGTACGCCGACCAGAGCAACACGCGTACCGCCACCAAGGAAGAGACGACGTACGCCGCCGCCATGCTCGCCGTCGACGCCGTGCACCGGGACGGCACCTGGCGCATCACCGGCATCGACACCTTCGGGAACGGCTCATGAGACGGGTCCGGAAACGGATGCGGAAACGGATGCGGCGCCCGGATCGGGAAGAGCGACCCAGGGACGGAGCAGCGGGCGAAGACGAGCCGTTGTAGCGTCGCCACCAGGTCACGGACGCAGCGATGAGTTCTTGCGGCCCCGGCAGTCCCACCACCGTTGTCCGACAACACGGGAGGAACACGTGGCTCAGCTGTTGAGAGTCCAGAATTTCAATGTCTCGAGTGACGGAATCGGTGCCGGTGAGAACCAGACCTTCGAGAGTCCGTTCGGCCACGTCGATCCCGAGCGGCTGTTCGCCTGGGCAGGCGCCACGGCGAGCTGGCCGATGCGCACCGATCCCGGCGGGAGCCGGGGCCTCGACGACTACTTCACGCGGGACTATGCACGCAACATCGGTGCGGAGATCATGGGCCGCAACAAGTTCGGGCCCCAGCGCGGACCCTGGCACGACCACGAGTGGCGCGGCTGGTGGGGAAACGAGCCTCCCTTCCGCACCCCGGTGTTCGTCCTGACCCACCACGAGCGTCCTTCCTTCACGCTCGGCGACACCACCTTCCACTTCGTCGGCGGCGATCCGGCCGCAGTCCTCGAAAAGGCGCGGGAGGCAGCACAGGGCAAGGACATCAGACTCGGCGGCGGGGTCAGCACCATCCGGGAGTTCCTCGACGCCGACCTGGTCGACACCCTGCACGTGGCGGTATCGCCGGTGAAACTCGGGTCCGGACTACGCCTGTGGGAGTCGCCCGACGAGCTGCTCGACCGATTCCACCTGGAGGTCGTACCCAGCCCCAGCGGTGTCACGCACCACCTTCTCTGGCGAAAGTGACCTGCCCTCAGGGCCGGCGCACGCCTGGGCCTCTTTGGCGCTGAAGCCGTACTCGAACTGCGCGCCGCACGCGCCGACAGCACCTCCTTGGGATCTGCGCCCAACTCCCGCTCGTTCTCGGGTGGTCGGGCCGCCGCTCGGCCGTCCGAGCGCAAGGGTCTTCGACGCCGAGCTCCGTCGTGCTGCAGCGCCGCCGCCGGTGCGGCGGCGCTGCACTGCCTACGTCAGATGATGACGATGCAGATCACGACGGCGACGAAGGCCGCGAAGAAGATCGCGATCTGCCTGCCGGTCAGCTCCTCCATCGGCTGTCCCGCCTGCTTCAGCGCCCTCTGCCGGCGCAGCCACCCGGCGAAGGCGAGCCTGAGGATCGCCAGGGGCAGGGTGCCCAGGATGAACAGCTGCAGCGCTTGGCGCGCCCCGTCGCCGGATCCGCGCAGGGCCGTGTAGATCCCTGTGGCGAGCAGGACGGTCGCTGCCGCGATCAGCTTGCCTCTGGTCTTCGAGGCCAGGGAGCCGACTGCCGCCGCAAGGGCGACGCCCGAGACGATCGCGGCGATCCACCAGTGGGTGAGCGTGAAGTGTTCGGTGAGCATGGGCGTTCCTACCAGTCGAATATGTCGCCGAGGGTGTCCGCCACGTCGCCGGCGGCGCCTGCCACGGCACCCGCGACCTCGGAGATCTTGCCGCCCACCTCGTCGAGGTAGCCGAAGTTCTCCAGGATCTTGCCCTTTCCGAAGAAGATGCCGCCGAGCAGGACCCCGCCGAGGTCCTCCATGAACTTGGGGCTGCCCCAGCCCCAGCCCGCCCAGGCCATCGCCCAGGCCGCGCCGCCAAGGCCCCAGGAGACCAGGCCGACGGTGCCGGCGACGGCGAGGAGCGGCGGGCACCAGAACGAGGCGACGGCGAGTCCGGCGGAGGCGACACCGGTGACCGTGGACCAGTTGCCGAAGGTGGCGTTCCAGTCCCTGGCACTGGTGATGTCGTGGGGCCACATGCCCCAGTACTCGGTGTTGCCGTCCTCCTGCTCGTCGTAGGCCGGGTTCTTGCCCTCGGTCTCGTAGGCCACCGCCTCCATGGCGATCGTCTGCGCCTTCGCCTCGGCCTCGGCCTTGCGCTTCTCGGCGACGGCCTTCTTGGCGGCGCTGGCGGCGGCCGCGGCCTCGGCGTGGCTCTTGCCCGCCGCGATGGCGTCGGCCCGCGCCTTGGTGGCCGCGACCTGCGCCTCGTAGGCGGAGTTCACGGCGGCCTTCGCCGACGAAAGGGCCTGCTGCATCGAGTAGTTGGCCGTGACAGCGGCGACCCGGGCCACCTTCGCGGCGTTCTTCGCGGTGGCGGCGGACTGTGCAGCCTTGGTGGCGGAGGCGTCGGCGGCATCGGCGTTCTGCTTCGCCTCGTCCGCGGCGGCCTCTGCGTCCAGCTTGTAGCCGTTGGCCCTGGTCGCCCAGTCGCTCGCGTCTTCGGCCGCCTCGCGGGCCTCGGCCGCGGCCTTCTGCGCGTACGCGGCATCCTCAAGGGCCTTGAACGCCACCTTCGACGCCTGGGCTATGGCGGCGCGGACCGCTGCCACATGGGTGGCGTGGTCGTGGTCGAGGCGGGCCGCGTAGTGCTGGCCGCTGGTCACGAAGCCGCGTCGCATCTTGGCCGAGCCCTCGAGGGCGATCTGCGCGGCCGCCTTCATGTACGGGCCGCCGGTGTTGAGCAGGCGCAGGATCTCTACGTTGTCGTCCTCCTTGACCGCCTCGGCGAGCTCGAGGGCCAGGAAGCGGTGCATCGCCGTCGCGGTGCCGGCCGCGAGCGCCGCGTCCGCCTTGCTCCTGACGGCGCTGCCCGGGTTCTCGTCGAGAAGCCTGAAAATCCTGACCCGGTACTCCTCGACCCCCGCCGCGACGGCGCCACTGGACAGGAACGTGGTCGGCGCGTCCGCGTCGGTGCTCTTGAGTGCCTCGTGGGCGGCGGTGGCGACGTCCGCCGTGGACATCGAGGCGACGCCGAGGACCGTCTCGCGGTCGTCGGTGCGCTGGGCGAGGACGCGGTCGGCGTCGACCCAGTTGAGGACGTCCTCGTCGGTGCCCGCGAGGGCGAACTCGGCGGCCTCGCGCGTCCACGTACCCGTCGCGGTGAGGAGCTTGGAGGCGGCGCTGCGGCCGTCCGTGACGGCCTTCGCCGTGTCACCGGCCCGCAGAGCCGACTCGGCGGAGGCGATGAGGTCCTTGATCACCGTCGCGGTCCGGTCGACCTCGGTGCGCTCACGGTCGGCGCGTACGGCCTCGTCGGTCTCCTCCTTGGCCTTGATACGAGCCATGACCGTGCCGAGTTCGACCTCCTCGGCCAGCCGCGCGGTCTCCGCGTCACGGGCCGCCTCCTCCACCTCCGCGGCCTCCTTGACCGCGTCGTTCGCCTTGGTGGCGGCGGCGGTGGCGGCGTTGGCGTACTCGGTGGAGCGCGTGGCGTACTCGATGGCCTCACCGGCATGCGCATATGCGTCCGCGGCGGCGGCCGCGGCCGCCTCCGCGTGGTCGGCGGCGCTGTAGGCGGCGTCGCGGGCGACGGCGGCGGCATCGGCGGCGCGGTTGGCCAGGGTCTGGGCGGTGTTCGCGGCCTTGGTGGCACGGGCGGCCGCGGCGTCGGCTTCGGCGGCGGCAGCCTTGGCGGCAGCGGCCTGCGACTGGGCGGCGCCGGCCGAAGCGGCGGCGTCGGCGGAGGCGTTCGCGGCGGCGGCGGCGTTCGTTGCGGCGGAGGCCGCGGCGTTGCCCGCGGCGGCGGCGCTGCGGGAGGCGATCGAGGCCTTGTCGGCGGCGGCGGCCGCGGCGCGCGCCTTTGCGGCGGCAGCCGACGCGCCCTGCGCGGCCAGGTTGGCGGCCTCGGCCTTGTTGCGGTCCTTTGACGCGGCGATCGCGGCGCTGTAAGCACGCGCCGCGGCGTTGCCGGCCGAAGCGGCGGCGGCAGCGGCGGCCTGGGCGGCCGAGGCCGCACGGGCCGAGGCGTTCTGGGCGGTACGGGATGCGGCGATCGCACGGTTGGCGGCGGAGGCCGCACCCTGTGCGGCGGACGCGGCGGCGTTCGCGGCCTTCGCCGACTTGGCCACGTCGTTCTGGGCGGCGCGGGCCTCGTCCGCCGCCTTCAGTGCGGCGGCCTTGGCCTTCTCGGCGGCGTCCTTGGCCTTCTCGGACGCGGCGACGGCCCGCTCCGTCTGCAGACCCGCGAGCTTGCCCTCGCGCTGCACGATCGCGACCAACTGGTCGATGGTCGCGGCCTCTTCGTCACGGGCGCGGGCGATGTACTGGCCCGACGTCAGGAAGCGGCGGATCGCGTCGGGCGAGCCGTCGTTCAGGGCGCGCTCGGCGTAGATCTTCAGCTGCGGCGTCGCCTTGCCCAGGATGCTGAAGACGGCCACGCGGTCGTCCTCGTCCTGCGCGGTGATCCGGCCGCGGGTCAGGAAGGTTCTGAGCGAGTCCTTGGTGTCCGCGGTCAGCGCCTTGTTCGCCTCGCGCTTCACGGCGGAGCCGCTGTTGTTGAGGACGGTGAAGACCGCTTGGCGCAGGTCCTCGTGGTAGTCCGTCTCATAGCCGCCGGCCATGTAGGCGGCGATCGCGGCGTCGCCGCCGCCGAGCGCTGTGTTGGCCGATGCGCGCACGGCCCGGCCCGCGTACTGCAAGGAGGAGATGACGGCGAAACGGTTGTCCTCCGCCTTGAAAACCGGCAGTTCCTGCGTGAGGAAGGCGGTCAGGGCTGCCGGGGTGCCGGTGAGCGCGCGCAGTGCACCCTCGCGGACCGCCTTGCCGCCGGTCTTGTACGCCCAGACCGCCTTGCCGCGATCGGTGTCGGGCAGACCCGTGTCCTCGGCCGGGGTCTCGGCCGCGCGGGCGGCGGCGGGATTCAGGACGAGGCTCGACGTGGCAGCGACGGCCGTGCCGGCGGCCAGCGTGGCGAGCACGCGCCGCCGGCTCCAGAAGATGGTGTCCAAGACGGTCCTTCGAATCGGATTCGGGTCCCCCGAACGGAAATGCGCCACGTGACCCTAGCCCTGGCAAGCAGGCGCTGACCACCTGCGGAATGAGCTTTATCACTTGCTGATGCATCAGATGTGGATTCTTAATCCAAGTCCCTACAACCATTTCCTCGTATGACGTACATCACAGTCGACGCAGGCCAGTTACCCCACTTGCGCCTGATTTCGGAATTGGACGTGACGTGAAGTCACAACTTCTATTGGGGAATTGCACCGGCGGGGGCGGTGTCCTTTTGCTACCGACAAATGGGACAGTGATGAAGTCACGTAGCGCAGTGATGCGCATTCTGGGCACCGCGGCCGCCGCGGGTGCCCTGGCATGGGCCGCGGTGACGGGAGGTCAGCCGGAAACCTCCGTGCAGGGCGCGTCCGCCGAGGCCGTCGCCGACGCGGCGCCCGACTACGCGGTGGAGAACTACGCCTACCCGAACGCCGACAAGATCCTGGCGGAGAAGAACATCGTCCTGAAGCGCGGCGACGGGCGCATCGTCCTGGCCGACTGCGCGAGCGAGACCGGCCTCATGGAGGTCTGGGCCCGCAGCCAGGACAGGATCTGCTTCAAGGTCACCGGCAACAGCGGCTGGCTGACCCTGGAGATCCCCTCCGTCTACGGCATCAAGGGCAGCGTCGACCAGACGGCCGAGGTCGACATGACCGTCGGCACCGAGGAGAAGTCCTTCGACGTCGACAAGAACTCCTACACCGCGGTCGGCGAGAGCGCGGACGAGCAGGGCCGCGAGCACATGCTCGTGGAGATCAGGACCGCCAAGTAGCGGCCGCCGAGCACCTGTTCATGCGTAGACCTCTCAGCAAGGAACCGAAGGACATTACGGTCATGCATCACACCAGACGCCTCCGCCTCGCCGCGCTCGGCGCGGCCTTGACCGCGGGCCCGCTCGCTCTGTGGACCGCGCCCGCATCAGCGGTCACCGGCGGCGCCCCCTCAAGCGACACCACCTACGCCTACACCGCGCAGCTCACCGTCGGACCGCACGACCGCGGCTGCTCCGCCGCCCTGGTCGACAGGGAGTGGCTGCTCACGGCGGCCAGTTGCTTCGCCGAGGACCCGGCCGTGAGCCTCGCCGTGCCCGCCGGTGCCCCGAAGGTCAAGACCACCGCGATCATCGGCCGCGCCGACCTGACCGGCACTCAGGGCGCCGAACGCCGGGTCGTCCAGCTCGTCCCGCGCACGGACCGCGACGTGGTGCTGGCCCGCCTGAACCGCCCCGTCACCAACGTCGCCCCGATCTCGCTCGCCACCTCGGCGCCCGCCGCGGGCGAGGAGCTGAAGTTCGCCGGGTACGGCCGCACCAAGACCGAGTGGGCCCCGCTCACGCTGCACACCGGCACCTACACGGTGAACTCCGCCGCCACCACCGGCGCCGTCGTCACGGGCAAGGACGGCGCGGCCGCCTGCTCCGGCGACGCCGGCGGCCCGGTGATCCGAGGCACCGCCCTCGTGGGCCTCAGCAGCCAGTCGTACCAGGGCGGTTGCTACGGCACCGACGCCGCCCAGACCAGCACTGGCGGCGTCATCGCCCGCGTCGACGACCTGGCTTCGTGGGTGAACTCCACCACCGGCGCCACCCGCGTCACAGACTTCAACGGCGACGGCATCGCGGACGTCGCCATCAGCGACCCCAAGGCCACCGTGGGCACCACCACGGGCGCCGGTGTCGTGCGCATCGTGTACGGCGGCGGCAAGGGCACCGCCGAGATCAACCAGGACCTCGACTGGGTGGCCGGCGGAGCCGAGACGGACGACGGGTTCGGCGAGAGCCTCGACACCGTCGACTACAACGAGGACGGCTACACCGACCTCGTCGTCGGCACCCCCGCCGAGGACGTCGGCACCGCCGCAGACGCAGGCTTCGCCGACGTGCTCTACGGCGCGGCCGGCGGCCTCGGCACGGGCACCCATAAGGCCACCCACCTCGAGCAGGGCGCCGGCGCGGGCGGCATCGCCGCGTCCGCCTCCGAGGCGGGCGACCGCATGGGCCACGCCGTGGCCGCGGGCCAGACCGCCGCGGGCGAGCCGTACCTGGTGATCGGCGTCCCCGGCGAGGCGCTCGGCACCGTCACGAAGGCAGGCAGCGCCTTCTACCTGCGCGGCACCACCAACATCGCGGTCCACCAGGACAAGACCGACGTCCCCGGCACCGCGGAGGCCAATGACGGCTACGGCACGTCGATCGCGGCCGACGCGCACCACATCGCCATCGGTGCGCCCAACGAGAAGATCGGTACCGTCGCCGGCACCGGCGGCGTGGCGCTGTTCTCCCACACGCTGCACGCCGACGGCCACCCCAAGCCGCTGGCCGGTCTGGACCAGGACCTGGCCACCGTCTCCGGCACCTCCGAGGCGGGCGACGCGTTCGGCGCCTCTCTCGCCTTGGTCGAGTACCGCCCGTCGGGTGCCGCGTCCGCCACGGACTCGTTCCTGGTCGTCGGTTCGCCCGGCGAGGGGCTTGCCGTGGAGACCGGCGGCGCCGAGCGGACCCAGGCGGGCCGCGTCGTGACCTTCAAGGTGACGGGCGCGGGCGCGTTCACCGAGGAGGACGCCCTCTGGCAGGGCACCAGCGACGACACCGTGTCGGGCACCGCCGAGGTCGACGACCGGTTCGGCGAGAAGGTGACGGCGATCAACACCGCCCCGCGTGCGGTGAGTTCCGCCGCCAACCTGCGGGTCGCGGTCGGCGTGCCCGGTGAGGCCGTCGGTACGGCCACCAAGGCAGGCGCGGTCGAGACGTTCCCGCTGCTCGGCACGGCCGGTGACTCCGAGGTCTGGATCGAGGCGGGCAGTGCCGCGGGCCTGCCCGGCACCCCCGCCGCCAACCAGTACGTGGGCCGGAGCATCCACTTCACCGGCACCCACCTGTACATCGGCATGCCGTACGGCCCGTCCCTGGGCGCCGTGCACGCGCTGCCCTGGGCCAACGTGAGCGGCGGAACGAAGACGGCCGTGACCACCTATCAGCCCGGATCCGGCGGCCTGCCGTCGGTCGGCGCGCGCTTCGGCTACGCGGTCCGCTAGCCGACACGCGGGCGTGTGACCGCCCCTTGCCTCCGGGGCCGTCGGTCGACGACGCGACGGCACCAGAGCGGCGGCGGCCGTCACGGCAGTTGCGGGGGGGGGGGGCCCCCCCGCCCCGGTGCGCGGGGGGGCGCGGCCCCCGCTCCCCCCCCCAAACACGTTGGCCC